>DNHA01000196.1:0-1537 GCA_003486025.1 Micrococcaceae bacterium
GCTGGAGACCGGGAAGCGCATGCCGCCCAGATCGCAGGTGATCTGCGGGGCCGCGAGGAAGCTGGCGGTACGCAGCCGGCCGCCGATCTGATCGGCCTCATAGACTACTGGCTTCAGCCCCAGTTTCATCAGCTCGTAGGCGGTCACCAGGCCGGAGAGCCCCGCGCCGATCACCGCTACCTCGGTGCCGTACAACTCTTCCGGGACGCTGCCCAGCCCGGCCGGGTTGGCCAGGTAGTAGTCGTAGCTGAAAGGGAAGTCCGGATTGAGCATGTTGATGCTGTTCATTGGCAGTCCTGTAAGTCCTTTGTTCGTGTACATGCAGCGGTGCTGTTTACTGGTTTTCGCCCACGTGGCTGGCGATGTAGTCCTGCTTGCTCAGCTGGCCCAAGCGCGAACGGCGTCGACCGTAGCCCAGATAGATGCCAATGCCCACCAGCATCCAGATCAGGAAGACCACCCACGTGTGCCAGCCCAGCTGGCTCATAAGGAACAGGCAGGCGAAAATCCCGAGAATCGGGGTGATTGGGTACAGCGGCACCCGGAAGGTGCGCGGTGCCTGCGGTTGGCGTTGACGCAAGTACATCACCGAAACGCCCACCAGTGCGAAGGCAAACAGGGTACCGATGCTGGTGGCGTCGGCTAGCGCGCCGAGCGGAATGAAGCCGGCGGTAACAGCCACGGCGATGCCGGTGATCAACGTGCCTGCGACCGGGGTTCCGGTACGTTTCGAAATCTTGCCGAAAACCGCGGGCACCAAACCGTCCCGGGACATGCTCATCAAGATACGGGTCTGTCCGTAGAGTACCGTCAACACCACCGAGGCGATGGCCAGCACCGAGGCGAGCGCAAAGATCAGCACGAAGATCGGCTGTCCGGTCAGTTCTCCGACGATCTGCACCAGTGCCGCTTCGGTGCCCACAAACCAGGTCCATTCACGCGCACCGATGGCCGACACGGCTACCAGCACGTAGGTGATAGTCACGATCAGCATCGACAGCATGATCGCCCGGGGCAGATCGCGCTTCGGATTTTTGGCTTCTTCGCCGGCGGTTGAGGCTGCGTCGAAGCCGATGTAGGAGAAGAAGACGCTGGAGGCTGCGGCGGTGACGCCGGCGGCGCCCATCGGCAGCAGCGGCTCGAAGTTTCCGGCATTAAAGGCGCTGAAGGCGACGATCGAGAAGAAAATCAGGATGCCGGCCTTGATGATGACCACGACCGTGTTCACGATGGCCGACTCGCGCGCTCCACGCACCAGCAGCAAGGTAGCCAGTACGACGACGATCAGTGCCGGCAGGTTCACTACGCCGCCCTCGGCGGGACCTCCGGCCAACGACAGCGGAAGTTCCATATTAAAGGCGCGCAGCGTCTGATTAACATATTCGCCTGCGCCTACGGCCACCGCAGCTACCGATACCGCATATTCCAGTACCAGGCACCAGCCGCAGATCCAGGCGATGCCTTCTCCCATGGTCGCGTAGGAATAGGAGTAGCTAGAGCCCGAGACCGGGACCATGCCGGCCATTTCCGCATAGGA
>DNHA01000196.1:1587-5515 GCA_003486025.1 Micrococcaceae bacterium
GCCGGACCGGCGATCGGGACCGCGGCACCGAGAATCACCAGGATGCCGGTGCCCATCGTGGCGCCCACACTGATCATGGTCAATTGCCACATGCCCAAGGTGCGGCGCAGCTGCCCGGAGTTGCTTTCCGCTTCGCCGACCATATTCTTGATTGATTTACGGCGGCGCAACTGCGGGCCGAGCGCGGTGATGGTTCTTGAGGCCACGTCGCTGTTACTGTTCATCGCAGGTCCTTGCTGGGAAATGGTTTTGCTGCCGTGTTCCAGCCTAAATCTGTGACGGCGCTCTCACCGTGGAATTTTTGAACTAAAATATTGTTGCATGGGACATTTCGCACCGCAATTGCAACCCACCTGGGAGTCCATCACGCTGGCGCGCTTCTTGCGTCAGTTGCCACCTGCGATCGAACTCGTCCACGACGCCGGCGATCGCCCGGTGCGCTGGGTAGAACCCAGCGATATGGATGATCCCACCGACTACCTCATGGCCGATGAGCTGATCCTTACCAGCGGTTTTCCATTCCTCGAGCACGTTGCGGACCAAGAATGGATCGACCGGTTTATCGCCAGGCTGGTGCAAGCCGAGGCCAGCGCCCTTGGCTTCGGATTGGAACCATATTTCTCCAGCATTCCAGAGACAGTCCGCATAGCCTGTGAGCGTCACGGACTCACCCTGCTGCAAATTCCCGCTTCCGTCCCTTTCGCCGCGATCGGCATTGCCTTCGCCAAGCTCATGGAAGCCGACGGCGCCGCCCAGCTACGCTCCAACGCGGAAGCAAATCGCGCGCTGATGCGCTGCATTTCCCACCCTGATCCCGAACGCCAACTGGTCGCTACGCTGTCCCAACGCCTCAAAGGCTCGGTCAGGCTCACCAATGCGTCGGGCCAGACTCGTTTCAGCACCACAATTGCCTCGATCACTGCGCTCGATACCGCCACCGAGGCGCAGATGATCCAAGAAGCTTTCCAGGCCACTGGTCCGCAACATTTCGCACTGCACCGACAGGACGCCCAGGTACACCTGGCCTTCCCGATCCGAGCCGCTTTCTCACCCAGTGGCCAGTCCCCGCTACTTGGTGCGCTCAGCGTCGGATTCTCACGCACCCCCTCCGCCTTCGACCACCACCTGATCACCTCTGCACTGGGCCTACTAGAAGTGCTTGCCCGCGAGCGAGCCGCCAGCTCGGCCGCGTCTTCGCAGCTTGCCACGTCTCTGCTCTTGGGCTCACACACAGCCCTCGACTCCGAAACGTTGAACCACTTAACCGAGAGCACCGGTAGCGATACCAATCAGGCGCTGCGCGTCACCGTCATTTCACCGCTGAGTACAGCTCGCGACGCAGAAACCGACTTCCACCTGGCACATGTCCAGGCATTATTCGACACCCGCTTGGCAATGCGGCGCGAGGATCACCTCATCGCACTAACGCGCGCCGAACCCACGCCAGATTTATTTGAACGCCTCAAATCCAGCGGATACTTGGCAGCCTTCAGCACTCCGGCCCAGTTGGAATCACAACTAGGTGAAAGGCTGGGAGAACTACTCGCCCAGGCCAGCGGGCTCCTGCCCCAAATGCTAGAAAGGCAGCAATGCCTAGACGCCGCATCCATCCCACGCACTTTCGCTTCACTGCTACCAGCCCAGGCAGGAAGGCAGCTAGCGGAAGAAGAGCTGACCAAAATTCTTGAATTGCCAAAGGCCCGCCGCGACCTCTATCTAGAGGTGCTTCACGGATGGCTGGAAGCCAACGGCTCATGGGATCAGACTTCAAAAAATATCAACTTGCATCGCAACTCGGTTCGCCGACATATTGCGACAATCGCTGAGATCCTAGATAGAGATCTAAACCAGGCGCAAGTCCGCCACGATCTATATCTTGCGCTGAAATTCCTCACGGCAAGCTAGCCCGCAAGACCAAGCTTATCCACAGTTTTTTACAATATTAGAAGACATGTTCTAACTAAGGAAGTATAATTAGAATATGTCCGAAGCAATGGCGCAACGACAGGGCCAAGACGAACCAGCGCTTCCCGAGGATTTCGAAATCCAAATGAAGCAGCTGCAGAACCAGCTGGCGTGGATTGAAGAACACGGCAGTAAAGCCGACTGCGTTCAAGCAATAGAAGGACTCGAAGGGCTCATCTCTTCCTTTCGATATCATCAAGCAGGCCTCGCTCATCAACTAGAGAAACAAGTAGTGCGTGAGCATGAAGACCGTGGCACATCCATCGATGATCAAACTCGCGGGGCTGCTAGTACCTTCGCTCTCGCCCGTAAACAGTCACCCCAAGGCGTACGAAACTTCTTGGTCAATTGCCGCATCCTCTTCGAAGACACCCCTAACTTTGCTGCAGCCTGCTCTCGGGGCGAATTCACCGAAGCTCAGGCCCAAGCCATCCTTACTCCGTTGCAGGACGTCAGGGCCGTGCGTCGCGTTGAATTTGATGAAATCTACGCGCTGACCCCCGACATGTTTGATTCCATGGGGCCAAAACAAATCAAAGAAACCGTTCAACAGTTCGTTCTGGGTTACACCTCGGATCCCGAATCCAAAAAACAGAAGAACGCGGAAGAGAATCGGCACGTCCGTTTCCATGTTGACGAGGACGCTGGGTGCGTGAAGCTCAGTGGAGAGCTCCCGCTCATTGCAGGCCTAGCACTGAAAATGTATTTACGTGAAGAGGCTCGTAAGCTCAAGAAGCAAGGCGATCCGCGGACCCTCGCGCAGATCAAAGCCGATCTGCTAACGAGTTATATGCTCGCTGGCGAAGCGACAAAAATGCGCATTGCTTTGAACGTCGGAGTCATTATGACCGACAGAGCGCTGTTCCTCGGTGAGAGAGAACCCGCGTTCCTCGAAGGGTACGGTTTCATTTCAGCCCAGACCGCCCGAGAATGGATCGGTGGCCATCAGATTCCGAATCAGCAGACTTTCGAGGAAATGGAAGCAAAGCTCACACCAGAGTTTATTGAGCAGATTGAAGTGATGACCGAGCTGACGCGGTTGTATACGGCTCCGGGAAACCAAGAATTAATCTCTATGGATTCCAAAGCTCGGATCTTCCCGGAGAAGCTCAAGAAATTCATTCGGATTCGTGACCGTCACTGCCGCACCCCGTTCTGCGATGGAATGGTCGAAGAAATAGACCACGTAGTCCAGCATGCTAGAGGCGGACCAACCAGTGTTTTCAACGGAGACGGCCGATGCAGTCTCTGCAACAAGGCTAAAGAATCAGCTGGTTGGTATGAGTACGTGACGTTGAAAGGCCCGCATTCGATGGTGATCTGCCCTGGCTCCTCAATGTCTTACCACTCAACTGCGCCACCAGCGGCAGGGTATGCGCATAAGCCCTTCCCCCAAATGATGTGCGATTCGAATTGGATCTCACGGGTTAAAGAACAACTCAAGAACCAGCGTGGTCCTGACCCCTTAGCGACCTGAAGCAGATCGGTGGGATGTTAGGCGAATGCCGACTAACTAACCTTCCAGGGCGTTGGTTCGCTCGGCAGCCCATTGGGCATAAAGCTCTGAACGAGCTTCTGATAGATATGGAACTTCAGTCTTAGCCCGCGCATAGGGGCCTATGTCAGCGTAAAGAACTTCAGGTTCGTGGCCCGCTTGGGCAAGAACAGATCCATCGGGTCCTGCAATTACGCTGGTGCCAGCTAACTCAAAGCCAGCTTGGCTGCCACTGTGGTTGGAATAGGCAATGAACAGTTGACTCTCCATTGCCCGCGTTGGAACTAGATGCGTGCAAACACGCTCATACCCACGTCCCATGGCCGTCGGGACCAATAACAGTTCAACAGAACGTCGGGCAGCCTCGCGAACGATCTCGGGAAATTCAACATCGAAACAGATCACCATACCAAGCATCATTTCCTTGTATTCGAATGAGGCAGGCGGATTGACCCCAGGCACGAACAC
>DNHA01000196.1:5563-6028 GCA_003486025.1 Micrococcaceae bacterium
TCAACAAAGGTCGACGTAATTAGCCAGCCACTATCCGTTACTTCAGGGAGTGAGTATGCCAGAGCGATTGCATACTCCGATGCAATTTCCGAGAGTCGACGGTGAACGACTGGAATTCGTGTGGCATCTAGAGAGTCACGTAGCGCATACGGCGCATATCCCACCGCAAACAATTCTGGTGTCAACAAGATTTCAGCCCCTTCGGAAGCGGCTTGCCGCGCGGCACGCTGGATCATCTCAAGGTTGCTCTGGATATCCAAGACCTCAGCCTGGGCCTGCATCACCGCGATGCGCATGTATTTCCTTCCACGAAATCTTGTTGTCTCGGATTAACCCTACGTCGAGATAACTACGGGGTAGCTAGGCGGTTTGACACCGAAGTTTCGCATTCAAGTACTTTTCGCACCACTGATAGAGCAGCGCTCCCGCGGATCAGTGTCGTTAAACAGGAAAAGGGTCCCGCCC
>DNHA01000191.1:0-4334 GCA_003486025.1 Micrococcaceae bacterium
CCATACTTCACCTTGCTGCTCCGATCTAAGCAACAATTCGGTACCAGATGTTCGGGCGCTCTCTGTCCGCCGTTCTATTTCTTCGACGAGCAGTTCTCGAACTGGAACCGCTGCGGAGTCGGCAAGGCTTGTGGCTAAGGTCCTTCCAGCGGCGAGCTCCAAAAGCCGGTGATCGGCGCTGGCTAGACGCAAAACAGCTTCCAACAGGGTTTCGACTCTATGAAGTTCTTTTTCGACTGCTTGAACTCCTTGCGGGTCAGCGCTTTCGCCTAACCGCATTTTTAGAAGATCTACGCGTAGCCGCAACGCGGCAACAGGGTTGCGCAACTGATGTGAGGTTTCGGCGATCAGTTCGCGCTGCTGAGTCAGGCTGGCGGTCATTACCTGCGCCATAGTGCTGAAAGAACGTGCTAATTCGCGTAGTTCCGGTGGACCGGCAACTTCTAAAGGGGCGGCTGTTTTTGTCGCGGCCAGTGCTTTGCTCGCCTCGTTGAGCCGGTGAATGGGGCGGATTACCCACGTGGTCACCCGGTCTGCCAGAAGCAGTAGTGCAGCCCCCGCGGTCAGACTTACTAGCACCACCAAGACCCAGCGTTGCAGCACCAGCTGACGGGCGGCATCGAGATTTACCTGCATGATTACCGAGCCCAGGACCTGAGTGGAATTTCCATAGGGGCGTGCAATCAGTGCCGGATCGGTGGATAAGGGATTGATCATCGGAATATCCGTGTGTTCCAGATTCAGTTCGGTATTCGCGAGTGCTTGAACCACTTGCGGCTCGCGCGGGTCCATATTCCCCGAGATGAAGGTCTGATCATCCATCCTCACCAGCAGTCCCTCATGGTAAATCCGCGAGTAGGTGTCCATTTCCTGCTGGAGCTTGCCGTGGTCTGCTTCTGTGGAAGCCGCCAGTTGAATAAAACGGTTCAATGAAGCGGCTCGGGACAACCGCAATTGCTGGGTGGCGTCAACGCTCGCATTTTGCATCAGAACTGCAGAAACGATCATCACCAATAAAGTCAGCAACGAACCAAGGATCAGAATGACGCGGCGTCTCACGGGGACTCGATGCGGTAGCCGACTCCGCGCACATTGATGATCATGCCGGGACAGTTTAGTTTGGCGCGAAGTCCGGTCAGGTGCACATCCAAAGAGCGTGATACCGCAAGGAATGCGTCGCCCCACAGCGCGTCAAGCAGTTGTTCGCGCGTGACTACCGAGCCAGCATGCTGGGCAAGCAAGGTGAGCAAATCAAATTCTTTGGCCGTGAGATTCAGCGACCGCTGCCCCATATGGGCGGTTCGCTTATCGAGGTCGATACGAAGCTCACCAAGCTGAAGTTCACTGCTGCTTTGGGAACCTGGCTGGGAGCGTCTGGCCACGGCTTCGATGCGCGCTAAAAGTACCGTCAGTCCAATGGGTTTAACCAGATAGTCATCCGCACCTTGGCGAAGTCCGCGCACCACGCTGCGTTCATCGTCACGGGCACTGAGAATTACTACCGGAATACTGGTGATCAACCGCAGCTTGCGCAGCACCTCTAATCCGTCCATGTCCGGCAGGCCCAAATCGAGCAAGATCATCTGTGCTTCACGGTGGCGAAGCAGCGCATCGGCTCCGCGAGTGACACAGATTGCTGTGTGCCCGGCAGCTGCAACGGCGTCGGCAAGAGCAGCCGCGACGGCGTCGTCGTCCTCGACGATGAGCAACTGCAAGGTCACGTCCTTTCAATGTGCGGTGCACCATGCACTGAGAAGCACTTTATCAGCTGGGCAAATCGTTTTACCGACCGATCGGTTTCCTAAGAGAGCGTTAAGACTTGGCTAACATCTTGGTTATGTCACGAGTCACCCATACATTAGATCTGTCTCTCATGCTGGCGTGATGAAGATCAATGCTGATTTTTGATCACGCCTGCAGATCATAGGCACCGGTACTCGCACCGGACACGAGCAAAAACTTTTAAGGATTACATTCATGGCCGAACAACATCAGCCCGGCATGCAAGATGCCGCGATACAGGGCGACCGCGACGGTGGCCGTCCACCAAAATGGAAGATTATCGGACCCGGACTGGTTGTTGCAGCAACTGGTGTAGGCGCAGCCGATATGGTCGCTACCCTCGTGGCAGGCAGCCAGTACGGCTATGCCCTGCTGTGGGCCGTGATTTTGGGTGTCATCCTCAAAATCGTTTTGGTCGAAGGCGCCGGACGTTACACATTAGCCACCGGAAATACCATCTTTGAGGGTTGGACGTCTCTCGGCAAGTGGACCACCTGGTACTTCGGTCCGTACATCATCATTTGGGGCTTCGTCTATGGCGCCACCGCGATGAGTTCTGCGGCCATGCCGCTGGCGGCACTCTTCCCGGCCGTGGATTTGAAGATCTGGGCCATCCTGATGGGACTAGCCGGCTTCGCCATGGTTTGGTTCGGCAAGTACTCCTTCTTCGAGAAGGTCACCGCGGTTCTCGTGGGCATCATGTTCGTTACCGTTGTTGGATTGGCAATCATCGCCGCACCGAACTTCCCGGAAATGATCAAGGGACTCGTTCCGATGATTCCTTCCGGAGGCGTGGTCTACACCTTGGCGCTAGCCGGCGGTGTCGGCGGAACTATTACCCTGGCTGCTTACGGTTACACGCTGCGTGAAAAGGGCTGGTACACCCCGAAGTGGATGCGTGTGATGCGTATCGACAACTCAATGGCTTACGTTATGACCGGCATCTTCGTGATTGCCATGCTCATTGTGGGCGCCGAAGTAGTTCAGGCCGCTGGCGTTTCCTTGTCCGCTGGTGACCGCGGTCTGCTGGACCTGGGTGACGTGCTCAACGAACGTTACGGCACCTTTGTAGGTACCGGTTTCCTCGTTGGCTTCTGGGCCGCTTCCTTCTCCTCAATCATCGGCGTATGGAACGGCGTTTCGTTGATGTTCGCTGATTTCTGGGGCCACATGCGCAAGAAGCCAGCTGGCCACCCAGACACCATGACCGGTGGCAAGTACTTCAAGTTCTACGTACTCTGGCTGACCTTCCCGCCAATGGTCTTGTTCTTGCTGGACAAGCCAATCGCACTGATCTTGGCCTACGGCGTGCTCGGCTCGCTGTTCATGCCGTTCCTGGCGATCACCTTGCTTGGCCTGCTTAACGGCAAGCGCATTCCTAAGGGCTGGGCCAACCGCTGGCACACCAACACCGCTCTTGCCATTACCGCGTTCCTGTTCATTGCGCTGGGCATCCAGCAACTGATCAAGAACCTCGCACCGCTCTTCGGCGGTTAGCAAGTCTCGTTTAGAGAGGCCTTCGTCCCGAGCAATACGGGACGAAGGCCTCTTTTTCGTTCGCGGGTCCCGCAGCAGCGACTACGCTGAAGGCCATGACTACCGAGGATAAGAATTTGAGTCCCCTGCAGGAAGATATCGCGCCTTTCACCGACCGCATAGGCATCTTAGGCGCCGGGCGAGCTGGAACCGCGTTAGCGCGTGCAGCGGCGACTGCCGGTATTCCAGTGAACATTGCCTCTTCGCGACCGCCGAGCCAGATGAAATACCATCTGGCTCAATATGCCCCACAGGCCACCGCCGTACCAGCCAAGGACATTGGCAGCGATGTTTCACTAGTGGTGCTCATGGTGCCGCAAGACGATCTCGATGATGTGGACCGTGAATCACTGGCCGGACTGACACTCATCGACGCAACAAACCATTGGGACGACATGCCCCTGCCCAGCTGGCTGGAGGATGGACAGGCTTCGGGGCTTTCTAGTTCCGAAGGTATTGCGCAACGTTTCGCCAGTTCACGAATCGTCAAAGCGCTGAACCACATCAGCCACTGGGAGTTAGATTCGGACAGTTCCGCGCTCCAGGCTCAGCAGCGCGCCTTAGCCGTCGCATCGGATCACGAGGCTGACGCAGTTCTGGTATCTCGTCTAGTGAGAACCTTAGGCTTCACTCCGGTTCTTGTTGGGGAGCTGGCCAAAGGTATTTTGCTGGAACCTGAAGGGGAAATTTTCAATCAAGTACTGAGCCCGGCACAGTTGCGCACGCTACTGCACGCAAGCTAATACCAACCTGGATGCTCATTTGTTCAAGACAAACAGACATTATCTGTGACGCTTGACACGGATTATGAATTTTGGCTTTCGAAAGCACTACTCAACTGCGATTTATCCGCAAGATTCCGGGAAAAGAGCTACTCCTTGCGCCCAAGCTTGCCGAATTGGAATTCATGAATATCTGGTGGTAGAGTTTTACTTCGTTGCCAGCGGTAATAACGCAGACAACGCATGACCTGCGCGGGTGGCGGAATAGGTAGACGCGCTAGCTTGAGGTGCTAG
>DNHA01000191.1:4423-4843 GCA_003486025.1 Micrococcaceae bacterium
GAATCCCCGGTTGACTTCGGTCAACCGGGGATTTCTTTTATCCACGCTGACAGGAACACCAAACCTGCTGAGAAGCGTTGACACGCATACGCACCCATTCGCAAAGCATCGGCTACCCGGAACGACTCCTCAGCTCGCAGATATCAACAGAGTACCCAGGTCCCTTTCCTGCCCCATCCCAATTCCATTCCAAGAGCTGCCGCCGTCCGGGGAGCCTATGGACCAGAGCTACTGCGTTCCAGCAGATTGATCCAACGCCGAAAATCGACGAGAGAAGCTCGGCAATATCATTTCAGGCTTTTTTCAGTTCGTTCACTCCCCCTGAACAATGTCTCGTGCCACAGGCGCATCCCCTCGCCTACCCGACCGGAACTCTGTGACTTTGGTCCCTGTAACGCACGCAACATAGATCAGCTTCCG
>DNHA01000191.1:4885-8406 GCA_003486025.1 Micrococcaceae bacterium
GGAACTCGCCATAGTTATCTATTTTATGCTTCCGACCAAGAACCCCCAGCTGACTTGGATAGTCAAGTGAATACTAGGGCTCGGCATCGGTTATATCTTCACCATCCAATTCATTGGAATCCCACCCAACAACGCAAATTTAGCGCTCGAGTGGAGCCAATGACAGGATCTGCACAGTTCTTGATTAGTAATCACTGCTACTCATCGGTAATGTTCTGCGAGTGCATCGCAGTCCAGATGCTGAACGAAGTCACTTATAACTTGAAAGAGGAATAGTCATGGGTTTCATTGGTTGGATTGTCTTAGGTCTTATTGCCGGTGCGATTGCAAAGGCAATCAAGCCAGGTAACCAGGGTGGCGGCTGGATCGCTACGTTGGTACTTGGCGTTGTTGGCGCCATTGTTGGCGGCTGGATCGGCTCCGCGCTGTTTAGCGTGGACATTAGCTCGTTCTGGGACATCAAAACTTGGTTGCTGGCAATCGGCGGTTCGTTGATTGTCCTCATTATCTGGGGATTCTTGACTCGCAAGAAGGCCTAGTCGCGCGTTTAGAAATGGCCTCGCTCCTCGGAGCGAGGCCATTTCTATCTCTTGGGTGGTTACCCACAAAATGCACCGGCCTGATGGCCTGCAAGCAGGTAAAGAATCAGGTTGCCCGGTGCCAATAGCCGGGAAAGTTCGCAGCCTGACTGCTTCCGATCACGAGAAACCGTTTTGTGAGCGCTCTATCCCATCGTTGGCCTTGGTACGATCGGTGATGGTCATGAATTACTGAAATGACGTTTCTGTCCACCATCTTTGGAGTCTTCATGCGTATCGCCATGCTCTCCCTGCACACCTCGCCCATGGAACAACCAGGTTCCGGCGACGCCGGTGGCATGAACGTGTACATTCGAAACCTCTCCTTAGCCCTCGGGGCACTGGGCCATGAGGTACATATGTTCACTCGTACCGCCGATGAATCAATGTCGAGCGAAGTGAGGCCGGCCGTCTTCATGCATCAGGTACAGGTACGCCCTGGGGCTGCGTTGCCCAAAGAAGAACTGCCCAAGATCATTGATGAGGCAGCATCGCTGATCAGTGAGCATGCATCCGGCCTACGCTTTGACATCATCCACGGCCACTACTGGCTCTCCGGGATGGTTGGTCTACAACTAGCCGAAGCCTGGAAAATTCCCCTCGTCGTTTCGCTTCATACCTCCGCGGCCGCCAAAGAGTTTGAGTCCGGCATCCCCGAACCAGCAGAGCGCAAGGATGCTGAGTGCCGCCTGCTCGCCGGAGCAACTCGCATCATCGCCAATACTCCGGTTGAGGCCAGGCAGCTGTCCCGGTTCTACAGCGTAGATAAAGAAAAACTTGACGTGGTGCTGCCAGGAGTTGACCACAAGATTTTCCACCCCGACCAGAACAAACTGCGCCGCCCGCTGGGTGCCGATGATCTGCATCTGGTTTACGCTGGCAGGCTCCAACGACTTAAGGGTGCCCACGTCCTGATCGAGGCGATCGCCATCGCCCGCGCCGAGGACCCGTCACTGAAAATCACCGCGTCATTATTCGGAGCAAATTCTGGCTCCGCAGATTATGATCTGCCAGCCCTTGCCGCGGAACTATCGGTCAGCGATGTGCTGAGTTTTTTCGGTCCTTTGCAACCCCACGAACTTGCCGCAGTCTTCGCCAACGCCGACGTGGTGGCAGTACCCTCGCTATCAGAAACCTTCGGGTTAGTAGCTGCCGAGGCACAGGCCTGCGGCACCCCGGTACTCGCAAACCATGTGGGCGGATTGGCCTATGCGGTCAACGACGGTGAATCGGGATGGTTGATGGAAGATTGTTCTCCGCATCTTTGGGCACAGCAGCTACTCACACTCGCACGTAATCCAGCAATGGTCACCCAAGCTGGCCACGCGGCACTCGAACACAGCGGTGAATTCACTTGGGAACGGGCAGCTGTGACTTCGCTAGCCAGCTATCGCATGGCCAGCAGCCCGGATCCGACACCATCGCAATAAAAGATTTAAAGACCGCATGGGCACCCTCCAGGTGGATGGCACATCACTCACCGCGTTACTCGCAGCGATCTTGACCATTCGTGGCTGCGGTGCAGTCCGCGTTGCTAGCTCGGTTGCCCGAGCTGATGGCCGATTTGCACCTTGCCTGTTCGGCGTTGGTCTGGATTGGTGGCGCCCGCATACTTTTGCCAGCCGAAGCAAACCATCGCGCTGCAACTCAAAGTCACTTTGGTAGCCGCATGAAAATAGTGGCCCGTAGCTCAATGCTACGGACCACTAAATTTCAGTTGTCGCGGCTCAGGTCTAGCTCAAAGTGCGGTTTGAGCTTGCGCGGGTTCCAGCCTTGGACTTTGTACCCATTGCTGGTCGCCGCAAATCCCAGATCTACGGTGCCCGGCAGGAGCACCGGAGTTTTAAACTCGATGCGCCACGAATAGTTCCCGCTAGCTGGTTCAATTCCCGCCAACGCGCGTGCCGCCAGATAAATACCGTGGGCAATGGCCCGAGGCATTCCCAGCGCCTTGGCACTGAGCGCACTGAGGTGGATCGGATTGTAGTCCCCGGCCACGGCAGCCCAATCCCGTCCGGCACCTGCTGCCAGTTTCCATTGTGCGGTGCGTTGCGGCGCACTGAACTCGGTGTGCTCCACGTTCGGCGGGCTCTGGCCATCAGTTTTGACGCCTTTAGCCAGGAAGGTGCTGCGCAACAGCATTCGCGTTTGCCCGTCCACCACGATCTTTACCAGCAGATCACAGCAAACCCCCTTGGGGTGTGCAACCAAGTTCTCGGCGTTCACTTCCACGTCGAATAATTCGGTCTCCCCCAGAGGTTCGCTGACTTCCACCTGGTTGGCCAGGTGGATCATGCCCAGCAGCGGCAGCGGAAAATCATCGCGCAGCATCAAGGACATCGCCAGCGGGAAGACCAGCGAATGGACGTAGAGGCTAGGCAGTTTTCCATTGGCCGGCGTCTTGACCGCGCGGCGGAATTCACCGAGTTTCTCCCGGTCGGCCTGAGCCCCTTGGAAGACCAGCGTGACCGCGGGCAAGACTGGGTTCTTGCTCTTGCGGTTCAGCGTTTTGACAGCACGCGCATAGACCGATCCCATCGAAGGGATCGCGGAAACTACTTCTGCTCCCATTTAGGCACCCACCAGCGACTGGCCGCAAACGCGCAGCGTCTGGCCGTTGAGGCCGGCGGCAGCATCGGAGCCAAGGAATCCAATCGCCTCGGCAACATCTACCGGCAATCCACCCTGCATGAGCGAAGGCAGCACCAAGCGCGCCACGGTTCGAGTGCCCAGTGGGATCTTGGCGGTCATATCGGTTTCGATGAAGCCCGGTGCCACGGCGGTGATCGAGCCACCGTTTTCAGCGAAGAGTGCGGCGCTGGCCCGTACCATGCCGATGACCCCGCCCTTGCTGGCGGCGTAATTTGTCTGGCCGCGGTTACCGGCAATGCCGGAGGTGGAAGCCAGGCTGACTACCCGAAGCCCGGGTAGTTTTGCGGCCAG
>DNHA01000190.1 GCA_003486025.1 Micrococcaceae bacterium
CGGTCAACGCCGGGCATACGCTCGATGGTCCAGCCCTTGACGTAGCTTTCAAGCACCTCGTCGATGCGGTCCAGGTGGGCCATGACGCCTTCGAGGATCGTCAACGAGTACTCGTTGAGCACGATGTCAGAATTGTCGCGGCGGCCGATCGCTACACTAAGCGCATCAACGTCGCGGGCCTCGGCTTCAAAAAGAAACTCAAGTGCACGACGCCGCGCCTTAGCGCGGGCCCTCACTAGGAGACACGTCCCAGGTAATCGCCGGTGCGGGTGTCAACCTTCACCTTGGTGTTCTGCTCGACGAACAGTGGAACCTGGATTTCCAGGCCGGTCTCCAAGGTTGCGTTCTTGGTGCCAGCCGACGAGCGGTCGCCCTGCAGGCCAGGCTCGGTGTAGGTGATTTCCAGAACAACCGATGCGGGCAGTTCCAGGTACAGCGGGCTGCCGTCGTACATGGCGATGGTCAGTTCCTGGTTCTCCAGCAGGTAGCCTGCTGCATCGCCAACGGTGACGCCGGAAACGGTGATCTGGTCGTAATCTTCCAGGTTCATGAAGACGTAGTCGTCGCCATCCTGGTAGAGGTACTGGTAATCGCGGCGGTCAACGGTGGCCAGCTCAATTTTGGTGCCGGCGTTGTAGGTCTTGTCCAAGACCTTTCCGGACATCACGTTGCGCATCTTGGTGCGGACGAAAGCGCCGCCCTTGCCTGGCTTCACGTGCTGGAAGTCGATGATGGTAAAAAGCTGGCCGTCAATCTTGATGACCTGACCATTTTTGATGTCAGTTGTATCCGCCACGGGTCCTCAATCCTCTATTTTTTGCCAGCATGCACCGGCATTATCAAAAATCCATTTATCACTATAGCAAACCGCGCTAATGACTAATTTTGTGCGCGTTCCTCGGCCAGCCGCAAGCAGGCAGCCGACGCGTTGAGCAAATGCTGCGAAGAGCCCATCTGCTGGCGCTGCTCCAAAGCAGTGCGGAACCGGGTCACCGCTGCCTTGTAGTCACCCTTTTCGAAGAATGACATGCCCAGGTGGTGCTGCATCAGTGGCTCGTAGTAAGTGCCCGAAAATTCATCCACCAGCTTGCGCAAGCGGTTGATAGCGCGATCGAAATCACCTTGCAGACGGGTCAGCTCGGTGTCCAGCACGCGCAGGTGCGCATTGGTTGGGTCTTCAAAACGCGATTCGGCAATCAGATTGCCGGCCAGTGCCAGCTCGCCGCGGGCCATGTGGATCACCACTTGGTCGGTAGGCGTGCCGGTGGCCATCGACCGATCGGCGGCCTGCTCATCGCTGATGAAGGGGCGCAGAGTCTTGGGGTCGATCAGCACGCCGTCGATGGAGGTGCCCACGCCTTCGTGGTTTACCGATGCGACGTCGATGGCGTATGCGGTGAATTCGCTCATGCTTACTCTCCGATTTCCTGGTAGGCAGCGAATAGCAGCGAGTTATCCGGCACCTCGTAAATACGTGGTTTGCCGATGGCGTCGAGCACGACAAAACGCAGTTGATCGCCACGGGTTTTTTTATCGCGCTTCATGCCGTCCAGCAGCGCCATCCACTTGTCATTGCGGTAGCTGGTCGGCAGGCCCAGGGACTTCAGGATGCTGAAGTGCCGCTCGGTGACTGCGTCGGGGGTGTGGCCCACGGAGCGTCCCAGCTCGGCGGCGAAGCACAGTCCAATGGACACGGCCGCGCCGTGGCGTATGTTGTAGCGTTCGGACAGTTCGATCGCGTGGGCCAGGGTGTGCCCGTAGTTCAGGTACTCGCGGTCCCCGGCTTCCTTCAGGTCACGTGAAACCACCTCGACCTTCACCGCGATGGTGCGTTCGATGATTTCGCGCAGCCGGTCGCTGTCAGGGAGGATCGCATCTTCGGGATCTTCTTCGATCAGTTCCAGGATGCGCTCATCGGCGATGAATCCGCACTTCACAGCCTCGGCCAGGCCGGTGACCAGTTCATGCTTAGGCAAGGTGGCCAGCGCATCGAGATCTGCCAGCACACCGGCCGGCGGGTGGAAGGAACCGACGAGGTTTTTGCCCTCGGCGGTGTTGATGCCGGTTTTGCCGCCCACGGCGGCGTCGACCATGGCCAGCAGCGAGGTTGGCACGTGGATCACTTTCACGCCGCGCAGCCAGGTGGCGGCCACGAAGCCTGCCAGATCGGTGACCGCTCCGCCGCCGACGGCGACGATTGCGTCGCTGCGGGTGAAGTCGTTCTTGCCCAGCACTTCCCAGCAGAAGGAGGCCACTTGGATGTGCTTGCCCTCTTCGGCATCGGGAATCTCAGCGGTCAGCGAGGTGAGCCCGGCCTTTTCCAGGTCGTCGCGGACGACGTCGCCGGTGGCGCGCAGGGCGCGGGGGTGGATGACCAGAACCTTCTTAACTGCCGGACCCAGAAGTGCGGGCAATTCTCCCAGTAAGCCGTGTCCGACCATTACCGGATATGACTCCGCTGGGGTGGCTCCGGTGACCTGAAGTGTGGTTGGTGGCAGTGGCATCCTTGACGTTCCTCCTGATGGTGCTGATCTGTCCAGCGTACGCGGGGGCGCTGCAGGTTTTGCTATCTCGTGGCGTGAATCACATGGGACTCGATGGCCTCGACGAGCTGCGCGAGACTCAGATTATCAACCTGTAAGGTCAGATCAGCAAGGTTTTTGTAAATTTCTTGGCGGGCCTCGTAGAGCCGCGACCAGGTGGTGAGGGTTTGGTCACCAGCGAGCAGCGGGCGGTGCATATCACCTGCGAGACGGCGCTTGGCGGTCTGCAAATTCATCGCCAGGTAGATCACCGTGCCGCCGCGCAGCAGCTGCTGGTTTTCTTCGCGCAGTACCGCGCCGCCGCCGGTGGCGATCACCCCGGCACGCAGCTGCGCCAGCGACGCGACCTCCAGGTCGCGGAAATAGGCCTCGTCGTGCTCGGCGAAAATCTGTGCGATCGGCCCATGCTGGGCAACAATATGTGCGTCGGTATCGGCAAAGCTGGTGCCCAGGGCCTTGGCCAGCGATTTGCCCACGGTGGACTTGCCGCTGGCCATCGGACCAATCAGGTAGATCATTTAGACCCCGGTCGAGCCCAGCGCGGCGGGAATATTGGCCAGGTAGCTGTCGATATTGCGCTTGGTTTCAGGCAGCGAGTCGCCGCCGAACTTTTCCAGCAGCGACTGCGCGAGGACCAATGCGACCATGGCCTCGGCGACCACTCCGGCGGCCGGAACCGCGCAGACATCCGAACGCTGGTGGTGCGCGGTGGTTTCTTCACCGGTGGCGGTGTCGATGGTGGCCAGCGCGCGGGGCACGGTGGTNNCTGCGCGCACGCGCAGCACCTCGCCGATGCTCATGCCGCCTTCGATGCCGCCGGCGCGGTTGGTTTCACGTTTGATTCCGCCGGATTCGGCGGGGATGATCGCGTCGTGCGCGGCCGAACCGCGTCGTGCAGCAGTAAGGAAACCGTCGCCGACCTCCACGCCCTTGATGGCCTGGATGCCCATCAGGGCTCCGGCCAAACGCGAATCCAAGCGGCGATCCCAGTGCACGTAGGAGCCGATGCCCGGAGGCAGGTTGTAGGCGAGGACCTCAACCACACCGCCGAGGGTCTCCCCCGCCTTATGCGCGTCATCGACCTCAAGGACCATCGCGGCGCTGGTTTCGCCGTGGAAGCAGCGCAGCGGATCGGCGTCCAGCGCATCCACGTCGGCCGAAGTTGGCAGCGGCGCATCCACCGGGGCGGAGACCGCACCGATGGCGGTGGTGTGCGAGACAAGTTCGATGCCAAGGCCGGCCAGGAACGCCTGGGCTACCGAGCCGAGGGCGACACGGGCGGCGGTCTCCCGGGCGCTGGCACGTTCGAGCACCGGACGGGCGTCGTCGAACCCGTATTTTTGCATGCCGGTGAAATCGGCATGGCCCGGACGCGGCCGGGTTAATGGGGCGTTACGCGCCATCGAGGCCAGTTCGTCGAGGTCTACCGGGTCCGCGTTCATCACGCGTTCCCACTTGGGCCATTCGGTGTTCCCGATTTCAATGGCGTCCGGGCCACCCTGGGTTTTGCCATGGCGCACGCCACCGAGGAAGCTGACCTGGTCCTTTTCAAATTTCATGCGCGCGCCTCGGCCGTAGCCAAGACGCCGCCGAGCGAGCGCAGCGCGCACCACTTCACTGTCCACCGAGACTCCGGCGGGTAGGCGTT
>DNHA01000170.1:0-1309 GCA_003486025.1 Micrococcaceae bacterium
CCAGGAAGCCCTGCGGATCACCGCTCAACTCAACGGCAGCTACCAGAGCCCCGAGCAGGTCCGCGCGCTGCTGAGTGAACTGACCGGAACCAAGGTGCCCGATTCGATGCAGCTCTTCCCGCCATTCAGCGCGGACTTCGGCAAAAACATCATTTTTGGACCAGAGGTCTTCATCAATAGCGGGTGCCGGTTCCAGGACCAGGGCGGCATCAGCATCGGTGCGGGCTCACTGATCGGCCACAACGCGGTGATCACCACCTTGAACCATGACATGGTGCCCAGCCGCCGCGCCGATATGCACCCGGCCAAGGTGGTGATTGGCCAAGCTGTCTGGTTTGGTGCGAACGTGACCGTGCTGCCGGGGATCAGCATCGGAGACGGGGCCGTGGTGGGTGCCGGGGCAGTAGTCACCAAGGACGTTGCACCGAATACGGTGGTGGTCGGCGTGCCCGCAAAACAGGTCGCGGCGGTTCCTCTGGACTAACCGCGTAGTTAGCCGGCAGATTGGCGATGCATTTTTGCCGTGCGAGCCATGAGGCGCAGGTATCCGGCGCCGACAAAAAGGTGCAGTATGGCGCCGATGCCAAGGATGTAGAGACCCGGGGTGAACAGCCAGGACATTTCCGGGATGCGTCCAAAAGCCACAGCGGCTAAACCCAGCATCATAATTGCGGTGCGGATCTTGCCCAGCTTGCTTGATTCCGGCGGGGCGGAGAGCCGCAAGGCGAAGTAGGTGCACAGCAAGATCAGATCGGTGAGGAAGATGGCTACGCCGATCCACCAAGGAACCAAGCCGCCAAAGACCAAGCACACCGCAATCGCGACGATGCCGAGCCTGTCGGCAATCGGGTCAAGCAGCACACCGACGTGGGAGACCTGGTTGAACTTCCGTGCGATGAACCCATCGATCCAGTCGCTGAGCCCGAACGCGAGCAATAAGAATGCGGTGGCCACCGGGGCGGAATCGGTCAGCAGGTAGTAGCAGATCGGCACGACCAGCAGGAATCTGAGTACCGTGATGGCGTTGGGTACGGTGGCCCAATCGTGCTTGCGTCCGGCCGGGCTAGTCATCACGCTCTCCTTATCTCCTATGTTGAACGATGTCGCACCTTCGCTGCGATATCAAGAGGAAAAGACCGATCTGGCAAAAATAACCCGCTGGTAGGCTGAGCGTGTTCCCTAAAAAGTCCAAGGAGGACTCCGTGGTTGATGTTAAAGCTGCAGCTCAGAAGCTCGCCGATTTGCACGAATCAAACAGCACCTTGGTGCTCCCGACCGTCTGGGATACCTGGAGTGCGAATCTTGCCGC
>DNHA01000170.1:1404-6096 GCA_003486025.1 Micrococcaceae bacterium
GGCGAGCAGATGGATTTTAAAGAGTATCTGCGCACCTGCCAGCGAATCATCGGTTCGGTCACGCTGCCGGTGAGCGTCGACGTGGAATCGGGGTATGGGCTGGCTCCCGGAGAACTGATCGGGCGTTTGCTGGATGCCGGAGCTGCCGGCGCAAATATCGAAGACGTTGTGCACTCCGAAGGCAAACGCGTTCGTGATCGCCAGGAACACGCTGACTACATTGCCGCGGCCAGAGCCGAAGCCGACGCGGCAGGCGTGGCATTTGTGATCAACGGCCGTACCGACGCGGTGAAGCTTGGCACCGGCGTATTTGCCGACCCGCTGGCCGAGGCGGTAGCCCGCGTGAAGCTCATGGAGCAGGCCGGCGCACGTTCGGTCTATCCGGTGGGGCTCAGCTCCGCCGAGCAGATCCGCGAGCTGGTGGCCGCCGTGCAGATCCCGGTTAATGCCACCGCCCACCCGGTTAAGGGCCACGCCGCCGGAGATCTGGCGCAACTGCGTTCGCTGGGCGTGCGCCGGGTGAGCTTTGGCCCGCTATGGCAAATGTGGCTGGCCGAACTGTCCGCCGCGCAACTGGCGCAGTGGAGCCAGTATAGTTCTTTGAACGCGTGCCAGGTCGTTTACGCGGTGAGTATGCCGGCGGCGTAGGCGGCCTGGGCGACGTGTGCAATGGCGTCGTCGATAATCGAGATCAGACGGACCCCACGAGTGACCGCCGGATCCCAGTTGCGCTCGATCACCTCATCCAATTGCGCGGCAGACAAGGTGCTCGCATAGTACCCGAGCGCGCTGAGCGTGGCATCCAAATATTCCAGCAGCAGCTGCTGGTCGTTGACCTCAATGCCCGCGGCTTCAGCGGAGCTGTGGCCATAGCCAACGCTGGCACCAAGTTCTCCGAGATCAAACCTCTGGGCGTATTCCTCCCAGAGCTGCGCCTGGCCGGTGAGCGGAGCTAACTGCGCGTCAACTTCCCGCGCGCTGTGCCACAGCAGCCACGCAATGGAATTAGGGTGCCCGGCCGGGTGGGCATTAAGCTGTTCGGCGGTGAGCTGTGGCAGATTCTTGGCCGAGCTGATCGGCAGGCGGGCGAGTGTGCTGAAAATTTGTGGTGCATCCATAGGTCTCATTGTGCTCCGGGATTTTCGCGCTGTCATTTTTCGGTGCTACACCTCGGGAGCCGGCAGCAGTTCAAAGCCGGCAGCTTCGGTAGGAACACCGTTGATTTGCAGGGCTATTGAATGCTCGCCCGGGTAATAGCGGCGGGTGGTGATCGGACGGAAAGAATGGGTTTTCGCAATATCCAGTCGTTCACCCGGTGCCAGCGTGCGGGTGCTGAGTTTAAAAACCTTGGGCGTCGCCGACCCGTTGGCCTTTTGATGGTTGACGATGTAATCGATGGCCAGCCGCGCCGGCTCGGTCCCGGTATTTTTAATGCTGGCTGCGAATTCGACGGAGGAACTCCACGCAATGTGCTCTGCCGCTACGGACGGACCGGCGATATCCAGCGTGGCGGGCACAAAACCCAGTACGGCCAGCGCCTCGGGGTTTCCGCGCTTAAGCAGCGTGCGCAGCCCGTGCTTGACGACCCCGGGGGTAGTATCGGACGGATTTTCTAACCAGCGCTGCGCGGTGTGGATGACCAGTGCGGCTGATTCGCGGCTCAGATCGTTCAGATGGTTGGCTACCGAGCGGCGGACATATTCGCTCTCATCACGGTACAGCGCATCAAGAATGGGAATGGCCATTGCCGGTGCGGCGGTCAGCTGCGGGACCCGGATAGCCCACGGCAGATATGGCCGGGTGCCTTCGCTGGCTAGGCGGCGTACGTGCTCGTCCGGGGATTGCGTCCACCGGTGGGCGAAGGATAACGCGCGCTCCAAATCGTGGTTCAGCAACAGCCGAATCGCGAATTCCGAGGTCAGCTTTGAGGTGAGCATGGCAAGCAGCGCCAGTGCGTCGTCAAGTGCTTGCGCGGTGTTTTCTTTTACCGCTCGGCTTGCCAGCGCGCTAGTCACCGGCCAAATCATCCAGCCGGTGAAGGCTTCGCTGTGCTCACTGGCCCGGCGAATGGCCGCCGCGAGTTGTGCATAGCCATCGGGAAAATCTGCCAAGAGTGCGTCACGTAGCGCATCGGAGCGTTCGCGCAGGCTCAACGGCATAAATGCCGCAGAAACTTCCGGGAGGGGCTCCAAAGTGCGCTCCGAAACGACTGCTTGCATCTGGATGGAGAGTTGTTCGGCAACATCGGGGCCGATGAGTTGATCAGCGAAAGGCATAACGCCATTCTTGCCCTAAAGCGCCGAAAATCCGAATGCTTAAAATCGTCGAGGGCCACCAAAAATGGTGGCCCTCGACGGAAGCCTTCGGGTGTCTACCCGCGATTAGGCGCGAGGCAGAATCTGGAAGCTGACAGCTCCCTCTTCGTTGACAGCGGCGTCCAGCACCTTGTCGTCGAGCTCGTCGGTGACCAGCTCATCGAGGTATACCGGGCTGCCGTCACCACGGATGACCACGTCGGCTGCTTCTGGTTCTGCAACAATCTGCACCGCAAATGCGGCCTCATCCGGTGCGCCTGCACCCTCGGCCTGGTGGATGCGCAGTCCAGCATTTTCTGCCTCGGACTGGTTGGTGACAATCGCGGTTACGATCGTATCTGCCTGATCGGTCAGTGTGAGCACGGGGCTCTCCTTCCGGTTGCGAACATGCCAAGGTCAGGGCATGTGGTTGCCACGATTCCAAAAAAAATACCGGATCGCAACCTCGCTTAACATGTACGAAATACGCTTCCGGTCGGGTTTCCCTCTCAGGTACGCTCCCGCCTCACTACCTTGTATCAGGTCTTTAGAGCTGGGAAAAAATCGTGGAGAAGTCGCAGAATTCCGGGCAGAATCAGAGAATCGTTCTCAGACTGTTCGCTTGGCGATGCCCCGAGCGACGAAGAAGAAAATGCACAGTTGGACAACAAATATCAAGGCACCGGAAAGCACATCGTCCCAGCCCATGGCCAAACCAGACTGCAGGGTGCCGATGCCACTGGCGACCGGGTAGAACAGCGGCCAAAGGATGGCCAAATTTCTGACGAAGGCAAAGATGATCGAAAAAGCCAGCGCGAACAAGCCAAAGCTCAAGGCGACCGGCAGCGGGACAGAACCCACATGCTGCAGCGCAAAACCAATACTGGTGAGGAAAATTGCAGGAAGCCAGCCAAAAGCCCGTTCCCACCGGAGGTAGAGCCAGCCAAAAACGAAGAGCGGCTCCCAGAAAACGAAGAAATTTGCTAATAGATGGGGGAGTACCTGGACCTGAAGCTCAGAGGCGGTCACGATGAGCTGGTACGCGGAACCAGCACCTAGCACCGCCGCGATGATCAGTGAAGTCACTAAGAACCTGCGAGTGAACCCAAGTCCTTCCCAGCCTTCCCCACGAAGACGCAACACGGTCAGGGCAGGAATCAGCGTGCCAACCAAGAGGATCCCCAGCACCAAAAACCAACTGCCCAACGCGCTGCCGGCAAAATAGCATCCCCAAAACGCGAGGAGAGTGCCCAAAGAGATAAGAGTGTCTCGGCCTGGATCCCATGCGATGATTCGTCGTCGTGTGCGGTGGGTTGCGCGAGGTGCTTTTGCGCCGGGTGCTGGGGATATAGAACTCGACATGCTCGNNGAGAAGAGTGCCCAACGCGATCAGAGTGTCTTTCCCTGGATCCCACGTGATGATCCGTCGCCGTGAGCGGTGGGCTGCACGAGACGTTTCTGCGCCGGGCGCTGGGGATGTAGAACGCGACATGCTCAGGTCCTCAGGAAAGGGTGAGCTGGCGTTTCGGATACCAAGCCCAGCTCGGTGGTTCCACCCTAAATCTCTTCCTGCCCCTTGGCTAGGTCAACGCGTGATGCTTCTAGCGCCCGCCCTGGATGACACAGCGCGATCCGCGGATCGTGCCGGCCAGCGGAGTCGCTTCCAATCCCGCGGTAAAGACTTCCCTGAAATCGACGAGGCAGGACGTGAGGGACTGCCAGAAGGTATTGCTGTTCTGGACGACGTTGCTGACCTGAACTTATCGGACTGCCTGCGGGCACCGAGCTCGAGGCACCGACGATAAACTGTGTACGTAGCAAGTTCACGTTCAGCTGGGGAAAGAGATTTTTGTGAAGATTACCGTGGTGGGTGGTTCCAAGGGGACCGGGGCGCAGTTCGCGAAGCTGGCACATCAGGCTGGGCATGCGGTGACTGTGCTTTCACGCAGTGGTCAAGCCCCGTCCGGAGTGCGTGCGCTCGCCGGTGATGCAACAGATGCGCAGGTGGTGCGCGATGCCGTGGCCGGCGCCGACGCGGTGGTTCTCACCGTCGGTGCCGCGAAAAAGGTACCCCATCAGCGGGCATTGATCACGCAAACGGTCATTGCTGCGATGCACGATGCGGGGGTGCGGCGACTGGTGGTGCAGTCCTCGCTGGGAGCTGGGAATTCCGGTTCACAGATGCCAGGTTTTTTGCGCTTTGCCATGCTGTTGATGCTCGCTAAGCCGCTGGCCGATCATAATACGCAGGAAAACTACGTCAGCTCATCGGGTCTGGACTGGACGATTGTTCGCCCGACCGGACTGACGAATAAGGAAGCTACTGGCAGCTGGAAGGCGCTGACGGTGTCGGACGCAGGGATGCTTGGCGGTACCATCACGCGCTCGGATCTGGCTG
>DNHA01000262.1 GCA_003486025.1 Micrococcaceae bacterium
AAACCTGCGCCAGCAGGCCATTGCCTTGGGACTGGGCGAACGCTTCGAAGCTATCGAGTCCATGTACGCCTCGGTGAACGACATGCTGGGTAACGTAGTGGAGGTGACCCCATCCTCAAAGGTGGTTGGCGATCTAGCTCTCCAGCTCGTTGGCTCGGGTGTGCCAGCTGCTGATTTCGAGTCCAATCCGCAGAACTTCGACATCCCAGATTCGGTCATCCAGTTCCTTTCGGGCGAATTGGGCAACCCTCCTGGAGGTTGGCCAGAACCGTTCCGCACCAAGGCATTGCAGGGGCGCACCGTGCGCGATCACGTAGAGGCTGTCTCAGATGAGGACTTGGCAGCGCTGACTAGCGATGACGAGACCATCCGCGCGACGCTGAACCGCTTGTTGTTCGCTGGCCCAACTCGCGACTTCGAAAAGTCGGTGGAGAACTACGGCGACCTCTCGGTACTGCACACACGTGATTACCTCTTCGGGCTGACCCCGGACGTGGAGCGCGTGGTTTCGCTTGGCACCGGTGTCCGCTTGCTGGTCAAGCTGATTTCGGTTTCGGAAGCCGATGAAAAGGGCCTGCGCACTGTGGTGTTCTCGCTCAATGGCCAGTCGCGTCAGATCAAGGTGCGTGACGAATCCGTTGAATCAACGGTAAAGAGCGCGCCGAAGGCCGATCCGAAGAACTCAGGTCACGTCGCAGCCCCATTCGCTGGAGCGGTGACGATCAATGTCAAGGTCGGAGACTTGGTGGAGTCCGGACAGTCAGTAGCCACCATCGAAGCGATGAAGATGGAAGCGGGTATTACTACTAATGCTTCAGGTGTCGTTTCACAGGTTACTTTCGAGGGAACGAGCCAGGTTCAGGGCGGGGATTTGCTCCTGGTCATTGAACCTAAGTAAGCACCGATATCGGTAGCGCTTACCAAACTAAGATGGCGTGGCGCCTAGGGATTGCTTCCTGGGCGCCTCGCCATTGGTATGAATGTCACTGTCTGCAGAACCCCACAGGCCAGCAAACTGGAACACGTGGAGCATCTATGGCACGATGCACACTGGTGGCCTCGAAATCGTTCAAGGAAACGGTTCAAAATTAAATCTTGGGCAAGGAGAGCGATGCGTTTATCGCGTAAGCAGGACGTAGCACTTAAACCAGCAACGTTGCGGGCGAAAGCCCTCGCTGCAGGAAAAATACGAGCAACCCTGAACGTCAGCGTTTTCGCTCTGGACTCATCGTTGCCGGCAGAGGCACTCGCCGCTTTCCTGCAAGCTCAGTTTCAAGAGCTCTCGTTGTCTTCGCATGTTCGGGCAGCGGGCCCCGAACGAGTCCAAGCTGCGTTGACCGGGCACTTTACCAAGGCAGACGTTCTAGTTGTGTTGGGTGATACCTCCGCAGAAGCAGAACCCGCGCTCATGGATTTTGTGCAATGGCTTTTGCTCAATGGGCAGACAAGCTTGGCAGAAAACCTACTTTATGCGCAGTTGGGATCTGCACAGGCCGGGACTGTCGCACCAGTCTTTGAACGTGTGATCCTACCCCTAGATTTTGCCGAGCGGGGACAGCAAAGCGGCCGCAGGTTTCCCTGGGCCGCTTCATCCCACCAACAGTGGGCACTTGCTGATGCTGTGCTAACTTATGCCACTGGCTTGGCCGCCGAATAGATTTCGTCAATGACCTGTTCGTAGTCCTTGAACACCACAGCACGCTTGATCTTCATCGAAGGGGTCAAATGACCGGAGGTCTCCGTGAAATCAGTGGGCACAATGCGGAAGGCCTTGATCGCTTCGGCGCGGCTCACGGATTTGTTCGCTTTGTCGACCAGCGACTGAATATGCGCCTTGACCACGTCGACTTCTCCTGCTTGTTCGATAGTCAATGACTTATCCAACTGGTTGCGTTCCAGCCAGCCCGGTAGTGACTCGGCGTCGAGGGTGACCAGTGCAGAGATGAACGGGCGACCGTCACCTAGGACGACGCACTGTGAAACTAATGCGTCGGCACGAATCTGATCTTCGAGAAGTGCCGGTATAACGTTCTTTCCGCTGGCAGTAACGATAATTTCCTTCTTGCGGCCGGTGATTTTCAAGAACCCGTCAGAATCGAGCTCTCCAACGTCCCCGGTTCTCAGCCAGCCATCGGTGAATGTTTCTGCTTCGAGATCTGGCCGGTTGTGGTAACCGCGCATCACGCAAATGCACTTGGTCAGGATCTCTCCGTCTTCTGCAATACGAACTGCGTTGCCTGGCAATGGGCGACCAACGGTGCCGATCTTGATCTTGCCGGGAGTGTTTACGCTGATTGGAGCGGTGGTTTCGGTCAGGCCGTAACCTTCGAGAATTGTCACGCCGATTCCATTGAAGAAGTGTCCTAGACGCTGGCCAAGGGGAGCGCCGCCGGAGACTGCATAGCGAATTTTTCCGCCCATAGCGGTGCGCAACTTGTTGTAGAGCAACACATCAAAGAGTTTGTGCTTGGCTTTGAGCACTAGTGGAATATTGCCGTTCTCCATCGCGCGAGAATAAGCGACCGCGACGTCCACTCCAGCGTGGAAGATCTTGCCCTTGCCGCCGTCTTCGGCCTTCAGCATGGCTGAGTTGTATACCTTCTCGAACACACGGGGTACGGCAAGAATGAAGCTTGGCTGAAATGACTGGAGATCAGGCAATAGGTTTTTAACGTCTGGGGTATGGCCGACACGGCAACCAACGGAAACGGCCAGTATCGAGATATAGCGGGCGAAGATGTGCGCTAGCGGCAGGAACATGATGGTCGCTGCACCGGGGTAGACGCATTCAGGAAGTTCCGCGGCAGCGTTGTCAGAAAGCTCAACGAAGTTGCCATGGGTCAATTCGCAGCCCTTGGGGCGCCCGGTAGTTCCGGAAGTGTAAATTACCGTGGCCACATCATTGAGCGTAGCCGCGGATCGACGCGCTTCGAGTTCCTCGTCGCTGACGTCTTTCCCGAGCTTGCGAAGCTCGTCAAGGCCAGCCTCAAATTGCCAGACGTCGTCCAGCGCGTCTAAAGACTCTTGATGGGCGGCCTGGCGGACGACATTCTCATGGTTGGCAGATTCCACTACCACCGCGCAGGCGCCGGAATCAGCAATGATCCATGCGACCTGGCTGGGGGAGGAAGTTTCGTAGATCGGCACGGTGATGCAACCGGCGTACCAGATTGCGAAGTCAACTAGCGTCCACTCATAGCGAGTGCGTGCCATCAATCCGATGCACGAACCTTGCTCAATGCCCGAAGCAATGAACCCACGGGCGATCGCCGAGACATCGGCGGCAAACTGTGATGCGGTGATGTCCTGCCAATCCCCATTGGCAGCGGGCACCGAGAAAAGCGCCGGATTGGCTGCTGAATTAGCATGCCTCAGGAGCAGATCGGTAATGTTCGAATTTTCCGGCGAGTGGATGCGAAGTGGCGAGCTGTATTCGCGCATCTGGTACTCATCTCCTGTGCTAAGTGTTCGGGCTATGACAATACGTAAGCTGTGTCACATCTATATTACTTGATAGTAACGTAGCCATGGAAGTGTTCCAAGTTGGTTNNTCTCCCGGATCGCGCTGAGTCGGAAGTCTTCGCAGCAAGTAAAAAAGACCGACGATCGCTGCGGCCGCTAGGCCCAGATAAATAAAGCCCGGAGCGCTTCGAAAAAAGATCACACAGAAAAGCAGTCCAAAGGGGCCGCCCACGGCACCAACCCACGCTAGATTGAGCATTGGGTCGCCACTGCCTATCGCGGCGGGTTCTTCGGGAATGAAATTTTCCGGTGTTTCATCGGCCGCGTAGTCACGCGGCCCGCGTGCCAGCGGACCGGTATTAAATAATTTTGCTAATTCGGCAGCACGCTCTTCTGCGCTGGGCTCACGACGGGCGGGCACATCGAGGTTTCTGAAGTTGTCCACCAACTCATCCCAGCGGGGATCATCGGTGTTTGATGGCTCATGTTCTGCCGGGTTCACTTAGCCTCTTCCCGCGCTGCCACATCGGTGAAAAAGCGCAGTGATTCT
>DNHA01000179.1:0-194 GCA_003486025.1 Micrococcaceae bacterium
CTGCAAGGTGGAAGTGCTCCATGTGATTTCTGGAGGTTTCACCTTAGTGCTGCCCGAGGACCGTATCGAATTGCACGCCGGAGATACCGTGACTTTTCCGGGCCGAGAGCCGCACAGCTGGGAAAATACGACTGACCAGACAGCCTTAGTCACGTGGACTCTCATACTCTGAGCGATAGCGAGCGGTTAGTGAG
>DNHA01000179.1:212-11307 GCA_003486025.1 Micrococcaceae bacterium
GGTTAGTTCAGGAAAATTTTCACCACGCGCGACTGACCGTTTTAGCTACATAAATTCCAAAGCGTATCCTTGAAATACTGTTAGCAACTTTAATCGACGCCGCTAAATAACCGAAGGGAGCTCCGTGACGGAAAGTGAGCCACGGGCTGAACAGTCGGAATTACGCTCCGCCAATTGGTGGATGTGTGCAATTCTCGGTGTCCTCATTGGTGTAACCATGACGTTGATTCGCACCCAACGTAATTTTTTCATTCTAGGTGCAGCGATTCTTGCCGGCGTAATCTTAGTGTTGGGCCTTCGCACTATTTACCGGCGCTCACGCTACCGGCAGATGGCTCAGGCTAAAACTTCATGGGTATATGGGCTTTGGACCGTGTTGTTACTGGTGCTTGCTGGCCCGGTGCAACTCATATATGTGGCAGACGAACTCGACGAGATTGCCATCAAGTCGTTAGTTCTTTCGTTGGGTTTCACCCTGGGATTCCATGAAGTGGACCGGGCCATAGTCGATAGCAGCAAGAAATCCTTTAAAGCTTAAACGCCTGGCAGTGCTCACTGATAGGGAGGATGCGATGTCCGCCGAGAACCTCGCGATCGGAATCGACGTCGGAGGGACTAAAATTGCTGGCGGTGTTGTAGACGGTAATGGCCAGATCCTGCGCCACAGTTTCCGTCCCACTCCGGGCCAGAATGCAGCCTTGACCGAAGATACTATCGCCGCCGTAGTTAACGAGCTGAGCGATGGTAACCTGCACCTACCAGTAGGCATCGGTGCTGCCGGGTGGATCAATCGAAGTGGCTCTCACGTCCTCTTTTCGCCTCATCTGGCCTGGCGCGACGAGCCGGTGCTGGAGCGTCTCGAAGCTAAGATGAACCGCAAGGCCAGCTTAAGCAATGACGCGGATGCCGCTGGATGGGCGGAGCACCGTTTTGGTGCCGCGCGCGGCGAAAAACTCAGCGTTTGCCTAACGCTTGGCACTGGCATCGGTGGCGCGATCATTTTTGATAATCGAATTTTGCGGGGCAGCTTTGGCGTTGCCGGCGAATTCGGCCATCAGACCTTAGTAGTGGAGGGGCATCGCTGCCCATGCGGCAACCGCGGGTGTTGGGAGCAATATGCCTCAGGTAACGCGCTGGGACGCGAAGCCGCAGAGCTTGTCCGGCTGAACTCTCCTCGAGCTCATAATCTTCGTGACGCCTGCTCCGCAGACCCAGCGCTGGTTACCGGCGCGATGGTGACATCGCTGGCAGCTGACGGCGACCTGGCCTGCATGGAACTCATTGAAGAGATGGGACGCTGGTTGGGAATGGGAATCTCAAACCTTGCAGCAGTTCTGGATCCTGGTGTCGTGGTGATTGGCGGGGGACTGGGATCCGCTTCTACCTCCCTGATTTCCACTGCCGAGGCCACCTACCGCAAACTCCTTCCAGGACGGGGATATCGACCCTATGCCCGCATTGTCCGTGCGCAGCTCGGTGCGGATGCCGGGTTGATCGGTGCCGCGGATTTAGCGCGATATGGCCGCTAAGCAACCAGAAGGATGATGAAACGGCCCGCAGTGCCAACGCGATATCCACCTAATTGACTGTTTGAGAGCCTCACTTTTCCGTTGGCGCGGGAGAGAGGGGCTCTCAATCTTTACAAACTTGCCCATTAGGGACGAATGCACCTTGACGGTAGGCGTGCCAATAAATAGCATGGGAGGAAACTCATGTTTCATATTAGGCAACTCTTGATCGGGTGTGCCGGGAGGAAGCGTTCATGAAAGAAGTACGGATCGAAGAAAATGGGAACATCGGCCCCATCAATGCCGCCGTCATTCCCCGTTACGCCGGAGGTGGAACCTACGCACGGTTGCCGCGCCTGGATCAGGTGTCGAAGTCGGATATCAAAATTGTTGGCGTTCCTTTCGACTCCGGTGTTTCTTATCGCCCCGGGGCCCGCTTCGGCGCAAACCACGTGCGTGAATCGTCGCGATTGATCCGTCCCTATAACCCAGCCGTCGACGTTTCGCCTTTCGCCTTGAGCCAGGTCTCCGACGCTGGAGATATGGCCGTCAACCCGTTCAATATCAATGAAGCCATTGAAACAATCGAACACAATGCACTGGAACTGACCGAGGATGGTGCAACGTTGGTGACTATCGGTGGCGACCACACCATTGCACTGCCTTTGCTCCGTGCCGCTTCGCAGCGCGCAGGAGCACCTGTAGCTATGCTGCACTTCGATGCGCACTTGGACACTTGGGATACCTACTTCGGTGCCGAATATACCCACGGCACACCATTCCGTCGTGCTGTCGAGGAAGGCATCCTTGATACTGAAGCGATCTGCCACGTGGGAACCCGAGGTCCGCTCTACGGTAAGAAAGACCTCGAAGACGACAAGCGTTTCGGATTTGGCATAGTTACGAGCTCAGATGTCTACTATCAGGGCGTCAAAGAAATTGTCGCTAAACTGCGTGATCGTATCGGCAACCGTCCACTCTACATCTCAGTAGATATCGACGTTCTTGACCCAGCGCATGCGCCTGGCACCGGCACCCCAGAGGCCGGCGGTATTACTAGCCGTGAACTGTTGGAAATTTTGCGTGGCTTGCGTGGACTGAAAATTGTGGGCGCCGATATTGTTGAGGTGGCACCTGCCTACGATCATGCAGAGCTCACCGGCGTCGCTGCCTCGCACGTCACCTATGACTTGATCAGCCTGATCAGTGAATACCGTCAGCTGAATGGACAGAACAACTAATGAGCAACGAAGTGCAGCGTAACGGTGGTGACCTCGTTGTTGAGACGCTCAGCGCTCTCGGAGCTAAAACAGTCTTCGGGATTCCCGGACAACATGCCTTGGGACTTTTTGACGCGTTGTCCCGCTCCAACCTGCAGTTCATTTCTTCGCGGGTGGAAAACAACTCTGCATTCGCCGCGGATGGTTATAGCCGCGCCACCGGTGAGGTAGGAGTACTTTTTCTTTCCACCGGCCCCGGAGCCCTGACGTCTCTGGCCGGGTTGCAAGAAGCCTATGCCACCGGTGTGCCGATGGTGGTTATTGCAAGCCAGATCCCGCTGGATGGCTTAGGTGCACGGCGTAAAGGCATGTTGCACCAACTTGATGACCAGAAGGCTTCGGCTGCGAACGTCACCAAGTTCCAGCAAACGGTGCATCATGCCTCCGGCATCCCTTCGGCAATCCAAGATGCTTGGGCGCAGGCGGTAACCGTACCGATGGGTCCGGTATGGGTTGAAGTGCCGCAGGACGTCTTGCTGGCACCGGTCTTCGTTCCGCCTGTGCATGATGCCTTGGCCGAGGCTTATGAGCATCCACCGCGGGTAGAGCTCATTGATGAGGCAGTTCGTTGGCTCTCAGATGCTAAAAGACCGGTCATTGTAGCTGGTGGTGGAGTGCGGCGGGCCGGCGCGGAAAGTGAACTGCTGCAGGTCGCCGAGAAGCTCAATGCCCCAGTGCTTTGTACCCCTGGCGGTAACGGCGCGTTCCCATGGGAACACGAGCTTTCTTTGCAGTCTTGGGTAGAAGACCGGTACGTCACCGAGGTCTTGGAAGATGCAGACGTCTTGGTGGTTGTGGGCTCCTCGCTGGGCGAAGTATCCAGTAACTATTTCACCCTGGCTCCTCGCGGACACATGATTCAAATCGATGCCGAGCCACGGGTGCTTGAGTCAAACACCCCGGCCCTGGGAATCCGCGCTGATGCCAAGACTGCCTTGGAATTCCTCGTTTCGAAACTCAACATAACTCAGCTGTCTAGTAGCACTGACTGGCACGGACAAAGCCCAGCGCAGTTGGTTGCGCAAACCCTGGGCAAGGTGCAGAACCGACTGCGGAGCCAAGGGCTGGATCTCGAGCAGAAGTTCATGGCCGATATCCGTGAAGCGGTGCCAGCGGATATGCAAACCTTCTGGGATATGACGATTGCGGCCTACTGGGGCTGGAGCTGCTGGGATTCTCGCGATGGTGAATTCCATTCGGCCCAAGGTGCCGGTGGATTAGGCTTTGGATTCCCGTCGGCCATTGGCGGTTCCATTGGCCTGCAAACCAAGGGGGCCTCGGCCGCGCAGGCGCGAGTTCTTGCGGTATCGGGTGATGGTTCGTCCATGTATTCAATCGCTGAACTTGCTACCGCAAAGCAACACAACGTACCTGTGACATGGTTAATCGTTGACGATGGCGGGTATGGAATTCTACGCGAATATATGGAAGGTGCCTTTGGCAAGGCAACAGCTACCGAGCTGACCCGGCCCGATTTTGTGGCGCTGGCTCAATCGTTCGGAGTTCCAGCGCGGCTGGTGGAAGTAGATCAGATTGGTGAAGCGCTCCGTGAATCCTTTGCGGGCGAAGGACCTAATGTGATCGTTGTGCAGACGCTTCTGCGAATGTTCGCGCCAACACACCTAGGGCTATAGCGCATAGTTTCGGCGCCCTCGAAAGGGGGCGCCGAAGGTGTCTGAGCTAATGCGTGAAGTGGTAAACTACTCCGAATAGCAATATGGAGACGCCCATGCTTATACCGATGAGCAATGGTTCCCAATCCAGCGACTGAATCGCCAACATCACTGCGAAGGTCGTGAAGAGCAATATTGCCCCAATACCTCCGAAGATCACCCCTCCGCCACCATGATGCTGCACGGCGGAATGTGCAGTCCTTTGGATATGTGGTGTCATGTCCTCATGGTACGACCGAAGCCTGCGAAATCACCTCTTTTTGGCAAAAAATCGATGTTGTCAGATTAGATTGGAGTGCGTCTGGGTGCGCAGCTGATGTACTCGCAGCGCTGCATCGTTCAGTGATTGGTAATTAGCTCCTGGGCCTTGGGCGATGAACCCGTCGCAGAGGTGATCGGCAGCTGCCTGCTTGCCGAAAGCTAAACCTCGATAAGTCCCTCCAGTCATTCGAATCAGGTGAGCGCCAGCTGCGACGTCCCACGGTTTGGTATCAAAACCGATACTGGCGTCGCACCATCCAGCCGCCACATGTGCAAGCCCCAGCGCGGCCGAGACTTTGCGGCGCACCGTGGCAAAGTCCCGAATCCATGCTCCGAATACTTCCAGAGCCAGCGGACCATCCTTAACCAGGGATTCTGCTCCGGGGTAGTCGGTCATCAGATTCGCGCGGGCCTGCTCGGGACGTTGGCTCGGGGTAAGGCGCTGATTGTTGAGGTATGCAGCCTCGGCGTTGGCACTAAATTGATCTCCAGAGATCGGGTCGACAATTACCGAGGCAACCAACTGATTATCGATGGCTGCTGCGATAGAGACGCAGAAAAACGCGATGCCGTGCACGAAGTTGCTGGTCCCGTCGATCGGATCAACGATCCACTGGATCTGAGCGGCTGCTGGCGTTCCCGAATCTGCGTTGATATTTTCTTCGCCGAGAACCCATGAATCCGGAAATGCGCTACGCAGCGAGTTGGTGATGATCTCCTGGCATTGTCTGTCTACGGCGGTGACTAGATCATGATTGTTGGTTTTCTCCTCGGCGGTGATGCTGTTGCGAAATGCACCTTGAATTATGGGAGCAGCCTGTAGTGCGGCGTTCAGCGCCGTGAGTCGAAGAGTCTCAGCCAGTTCTGGCAGGGAAGCTATTTTGTGTGAGGTCACGGTTTAACCCTACTCGGTGCGTGGTCACCGGTATGATTTGTGGGGTTAATGCTGAGCGGAGAGCTAGACTTCCAGTATGAGTAGCATGCAACCGATTTTGCCTAAAGAGTCATTGACAGATCAGATCACCACGAAGATTCGCGCTGCGATTGTTTCCGGTGAAATGACGCCGGGCAATCATTACTCGGCGATTGCTATTTCCGAGAAACTTGGAGTTTCGCGTACTCCGGTACGCGAAGCCTTGCAGTTGCTCGAAAAAGAAGGCATTGTGACCGTCGCGAAAAATCGTGGTGTGCGCGTTAATCAGATTTCCTTGGACGACATTGTCGAGGTATTCCAACTTCGTTTGGTTGTGGAGCCACCGGCCGCGGCCCGTGCGGTGCTTAATGCCAGTGAGTCCGATCTTGAGATTTTACGCAAACTGCACCACGAGATGATCTTGGTGGGGCAAACCGGGGATGGGCGTGCCACCTTGGAAGCGGATAAAAAATTCCATCTTTACTTGCTTGGCTTGGCTCGTAACGCGAAACTCGACGGCATTGTCGGGGAACTGCGCAACCTGGTATTAGCCCACGGACAGGTCACAATCCCACAGGCACGTACTAGCCAAGATCTAGCAGGTGACCGTGACGAGCTTATGAATGCAATATTGAATCGTGATCCGTCCGGCGCGCAGATCGCCATGCGCAATCACGTTTTGCGCACGGCACAGATGCTCGTGCGAGCGGTGTGCGCACGCACGCCAGGACTGAACGATGAGCAGTATTTGTCTCGTTTGGAAGAGCTCATCTTTTAGCCCCGATTATTCCCTGTGCTATTGAACACGTGAACTAATTGACATACAGTTGCATGCAACATGTAACTGTCGTTTTTGGGATTAGATCGTAGGTGGCTCATGGCTCAACCAATGCAAGGCGTTAAGGTCGTAGACCTGTCGCGGATCCTTGCCGGTCCGTTATGCACCATGACGCTGGGCGACTTCGGGGCCGAGGTGCTCAAAGTTGAGAGTCGTGCAGGAGATGAAACACGACGGTGGTTGCCGCCTGTCACCAGCGACGGTGTGAGCACGTACTACTCAGCGGTGAATCGTAATAAGCAGGCAATTGTCGTCGATTTCAAGAACCCCGAAGAACTGCACGAATTATGCAAGATCATTGACGATGCAGATGTGCTGGTACAAAACTTTCGTCCCGGTGTGCTCACCCAATTCGGACTCGACTACGAATCCGTCAAGAAAACGAACCCCGGCCTGGTGTATTGCTCGATTTCCGGATTCGGCGACCGGGGCGGTGCCACTCTTCCAGGGTTTGATCTTCTGGTTCAGGCTGTCGGCGGACTGATGAGCATCACCGGAGAACCCGAGGGAACACCAAGCAAAGTTGGCGTGGCCCTGGTCGATGTGCTTGCAGCCCAGAATGCGACGACCGGAATCCTGCTAGCCCTGCGCGAACGCGAGCAAAGCGGCTTAGGGCAAAAGGTAGATATTTCGCTGATGACATCCATGCTGGCAGGGCTCACGAATCAAGCCAGCAGTACCGTAGCCACTGGGGAATCGCCGCCGCGCTTGGGCAATGCGCATCCGAGTATCGCACCTTATGAAACCTTCGCAACCGCGGACGGAGTGATGGTGATCGCTGTCGGAAATAATCGCCAATTCTCGGCTCTGGTTGCGGAATTAGGGGTGCCAGGGCTCGCCAGCGACAAACGTTTTGTTGAAAACCCGGAGCGTGTAAAAAATCGGCGGGAGCTCAAGGAGCTCATCGAAGAAGTCACGGTTCGGGACAGCGCCAGCCGTTGGACAAGTCGCCTAATGCAGGTTGGAGTTCCAGCAGGCAAGGTCAACTCTGTCCGTGAGGCCTTTGAGCTCGCAGAAACGCTCGGACTGGAACCCTTGGTCGGTATCGAGGACGCAGCTACCGGACGGCATTCAACACAAGTGGCAAGTCCAATTAACCTCTCGCGCAGTAAAGCAGAATACCGGCTCGTGCCCCCGGCCATAGGCGAACACCAGCAGTCTTTTCTCGGCACCACCAAACTCTAAAGGAGATAATTCCATGAATGATTCACTGTCGACCACAGCCCTGGACCCGGCCGATCTGGTCAACTTTGATGCGCTACTCAGCGGTGAAGAACTCACCTTGCGCAACAACGTGCGCTCATTTGTTAACGAAAGCATCAAGCCGAATATTGCCAACTGGTATGAAAAAGCCATTTTTCCCTTGGAAATCGTACCGGAGATGGCGAAGCTTGGCCTGCTTGGCATGCACCTTGAAGGCTATGGCTGTGCGGGACGTTCAGCAGTCGAATATGGTCTAGCAGGTGCCGAATTGGAAGCCGGGGATTCCGGACTGCGTACCTTCGTCTCGGTCCAAGGATCATTGGCCATGAGCGCCATTTACAAACACGGTTCGGAGGAGCAAAAACAAGAATGGTTGCCGCAGATGGCAGCGGGCCAAGCGATTGGCTGCTTTGGATTGACAGAGCCGACCGCGGGTTCGGACCCTTCAAGCATGACAACTTTCGCCCGCCGGGATGGGGATGACTGGGTACTCAACGGACTGAAGCGTTGGATTGGCTTAGCCAATGTTGCCCAGGTAGCGGTAATTTGGGCACAAACCGACGAAGGTATCCGCGGATTTGTGGTGCCTACCAAGACTGCCGGATTCAAAGCCACACCCATTGAACCTAAACTTTCGATGCGTGCCTCTATCCAATGCGAAATTGAAATGACCGACGTTCGTCTGCCAGCAACCGCAGTGCTTCCCAACGTGGTCGGGCTAAGAGGCCCATTCTCTTGTCTCAATGAAGCTCGCTACGGAATTATCTGGGGTGCTATGGGCGCTGCGCGTGACTCATTTGAAGTGGCGTTGAAATATTCGCAAGAACGAATGCAGTTCGATAAGCCGTTGGCCGGCTACCAGATGACCCAGCAGAAGCTGGTTGATATGGCTTTGGAAATCAACAAGGGTTTCCTGCTGGCTCTGCATATTGGTCGTCAGAAAGATGCCGGAACTCTAGATCTGCATCAGATTTCCGTGGGCAAACTCAATAACTGCCGAGAGGCGATTGCAATCTGTCGAGAAGCACGAACCATTTTGGGCGGTAACGGCATTACCTTGGACTACTCGCCATTGCGTCATGCCAACAATCTGGAGTCCGTGCGTACCTATGAAGGAACCGATGAAGTGCACACCTTGATACTTGGTAATAAGCTCACCGGCATTCCGGCCTTCCGTTAAAGATCTTCTGCACAAGAAAAGCCGAAAAATATGACACAGCATTCCTCAGCAATTCTCCGCCAATATATAAATGGCCAGTGGCTCCCCGGCAATGCCGGCGAGATCGTTTCGACGAGTGCGGCCGACCCAGAGACTCTTGTGGCTTCCGGAAAAGCCGCAAATACCGCGCAGGTCACCGAGGCTTTCACGGCGGCTGAGGGTGTCAGGGCTAGTTGGTCCGCCACGCCTATGGCCGAACGCGCAGGATATCTCCTCAGAGCCTCGGCTTATCTTGCCGAGCACGCAGAGCAATTTGGAGCCGAGCTGGCCACGGAAGAGGGCAAAACTCTTCCCGAAGGAATAGGCGAGGTACGGAGGGCAGGCCAAATACTCTCCTATTACGCAGGGGAGTCTGAACGAAGCAGCGGAAGTATCTTCCATTCGCCTCGGGCAGGAGAACAGATCCTGGTGTCCCATAAGCCTTTGGGTGTGGTGGGTATCGTCACGCCGTTCAACTTCCCGATAGCTATCCCCGCATGGAAAATTGCGCCGGCACTGATTTTTGGGAACACCGTCGTGTTCAAACCTGCAAGTCTTGTCCCGTTGCTGGCGACGCGGTTGGTTCAGGCATTTGAGCATGCGGGCCTGCCGGAGGGAGTGCTTAATCTGATTATTGGTCCTGGCTCGCTGGGGGACTCAATCATGGATCAGTCGCAGCTTGCAGGCTTGTCATTCACTGGATCTACAGGTGTTGGACGCAAACTCTGTGCGCTGGGAGCTGCTCGCGGGATACCGGTTCAAGCTGAAATGGGCGGTAAAAATGCCTCGGTGGTGCTTGCCGATGCGGATCTGGATCTTGCCAGCGAACAAGTACTGTTCGGCGCTTTCCGGTCAAGCGGACAAAAGTGCACCGCCACCAGCAGGCTTATCCTCGATGAGTCTATTGCCGATGAATTTCTGAAAAAACTCATCTTGCGATTATCCCAATGGGTTACCGGCGATCCGCTGGATCCGGGAATACATATGGGACCTGTCGTTGATAGGAAATCAGCCGACGCCGTCCGCAACGGCATTAACAAGGCGAAGTCTGAGGGCGCCGAGGTCGTCTTTGAAGGTCTCGCCCCTGAGGGGGCAACGTATATCGCGCCCACAATTCTCGAGATCAGCAATGATGCCCGAGGTCGAGAAAACTCGGCTTGGCGCGACGAATTTTTCGCTCCGGTACTCACCTTGCTGCGAGTCTCGGGAAACGAAGAAGCTTTTGCCGCTGCCGAGGATTCTGAATTTGGGTTGAGCCTGGCATTGTTCACCCGGGACTTAGCTACGGCTATCGATGCGCAGCAACACCTGGATGTCGGCATTCTCCATGTGAACTCGGAGTCTGCCGGCGCCGATCCGCATGTACCATTTGGCGGCGCCAAAGCTTCGGCTTATGGTCCGAAAGAACAAGGCGCAGCGGCGAGAGAGTTCTATACCCACACCACGACAGTTTATTTACGAGGTTAGGAAGCAGGAAAGTTGAGTATCAATAATATTCTCGTCATTGGTGCCGGGACCATGGGGCGTCAGATAGCCATGAACTGTGCCCTGAGCGGCTTCACGACGATCCTGCAGGATGTCTCCGACTCGGCCTTGCAAGCAGCTCGCACGGAATTGGAAAATTGGGCGGCCGGGAGAATATCCAAGGGCAAGTTGCGCGCCGAAGACGTAGAACTGGCCCTAGCTCGACTGACTCAATCCACCGAATTAGCTGCCAGCGCGGCGCAGTCGGATCTTGTGATCGAGGCTGCCACCGAACGGCTGGATATCAAACGCGCCATCTTCGCCGAGTTGGGCCAGTACGCGCCAGCCCACGCAATTCTGGCAACAAATTCGTCGACCTTGGCATCATCCCACGTAGCTGAAGCTAGTGGGCGGGCGGCCCAAGTTTGCAACATGCACTTCTTCAATCCGGCCCTGGTCATGAAGTGTGTGGAGATTGTGCGAAACGCCCAGACTAGCGACGCGACGATTGCGACTGTCACTGAGGTGGCCCGAGCATTGGGCAAGGAGCCGGTGCTGGTAAATAAAGAGATTCCAGGGTTCATTGCGAACCGTATGATGGGCGCTATTCAGCAAGAAGCCCTGGACCTGGCAGCGACGGGGGTAGCGAGTATTGAGGATATCGATACCACCGCACGTACGGCACTAGGGCACCCTATGGGTCCCTTTGAATTGATGGACCTAGTGGGGTTGGACGTAATCGATTTCATCGCGCAGG
>DNHA01000267.1 GCA_003486025.1 Micrococcaceae bacterium
GTGATCCATATGTCACGTGGCCCCCAAGGCCGGCGTGGACCTGTGGCCCTGGGCATATTAGGCACCGATCGGGACGGACATATGCGAGTGGACACGGTCATCGACACCCAACGCTCTCACGCCCTCGCTAGCTCATTTATGCCATTGCTTGAACAGAAAGTTGGAGCGAACACGTTGAAAGCGATTGTCGAAGCATTAGCAGACAGCGCAAGGTGATCCTCGTGGTGATCATTTTGCTGTGTGCGCTCGCCTTGTTGCTCTGGTTTCCGCGGGATACCCAGCAGAGCAAATCAGTCACTGCCCGGCGCAACTTCGACAGGCGAGGGCTTTTGCGACGACGCGGCGAGCCAAAAACTTTGTTGGCCGAAGATGCCCGAACGATTCGCGAACTTGCGGCGTTGGTGCGCAGCGGCCTGACTTTTTATCCAGCCGTTGATGCCCTACTGAGCGCGGAGCAAAGTCAATGTCCAGTGCATCAAGCACTTCATCAATTACGCGCGATGCATCGGCTGGGGGCCCAAAGATCCTCCGGCAATGACCGTTCCACCACCGGTACCGAGCAATCGAGTGTGAGCCGGCTGCATTGGTGCTTGCAAGTTTCCGAACGTAGCGGCGCCAGCCTCGCCGAGGTACTCGAGCGCTTGGCAGATGATTTGGAAGCTGATTCGGTTGCGTCGCAAGCATTTGATGCTGCGATGGCCGGGCCCAAAGCAACTACCAAATTGCTGACATGGCTGCCCCTTGTGGGATTCGGCGCAGGAATGCTGCTGGGGATTGACGTTCTCGGGGCGCTGGCCACATCGTGGGCAGCGCAACTGAGCGTAGCGGCAGGCCTGACCTTATGGCTGCTGAACCGGTTGTGGTGCCAATACCTGCTGCGCACGACGACGAGAGCAGCGCTGCAATGATACTTTTTGCATGCGGATGTTTGGTCGTTGCAGTGTTGCTCCTATTCGCCCCGTCAGCGAGCAAAGCACCGGCAAAAAACCTGAAGAGAGTGCACAACAAATCTTCGGAAGCTCGCAATCACCCTTCCGAATTGATTCTGGATGTCAGCGCGAGCTTGCTGGATTCTGGCATGCCGATCAAGGAAATTCTGGACACCCTTGGCCGAAGCGTGCCAGACAGCGAGCAACTGTGCACGGTCGCGCGTTGCCTGGAAATGAACATGGAGTGGGACAGAGCCTGGCATTCGGTCCCACCGTGGCTGTACCCGCTTGAAAAGGCATTGCGTTTCGCACACGTGACCGGAGCTCCCGCGGCAAGCCTTTTGCGCAACGCGGCGTCGCTGAAGCGACGCGAACGAAGCCAGAGAGTCGCCCGTCTTGGAGCTCAATTTGGCACCCGACTTGTCCTGCCTTTGGGCGCATGTGCCCTGCCAGCATTCATTGCCTTGGGCGTCGTGCCGTTGATTATTGCCCTGCTGCCGGGTCTGTAGCCAAGTAATCCCCAGCTTGGAAGCAACCTGGCACGCCGCCGGTAAATCTGGCTCAAGCTGAAATCACTACCCCCAAATAATTCGCATTTGGGAACCGATGAAAGGACACATCATGAAAAGACTGGAATCTTTGATTTCCGAGCGCCTCGCCGACGAAGAGGGTTCAACTACCGCAGAGTTCGCCATGGTTACTCTGGCCGCCGTGGCATTTGCAGGATTGCTGATCAGCATCTTATCCAGCGGGGATGTGCGCGGCATGCTCATGGGGCTGATCAGCAAAGCGTTGTCGCTCTAGGCCATGGACCTCAATGATGAGCGAGGCAGCAGTACCGCAGAATTTGCGGTACTGCTGCCGGCCGTCGCCGTATTTTTATCGTTGTTATTGTGTCTCGGGGTGCTGGGGATGAAACAAATCCAAGTGCAACAGGCCGCTGCCGCCATGGCTAGAGAGCTGGCACGCGGTGAGGAAAATGCGGTAGTGCGCTCCAGCGGTGTCAGATTAGCCGGTCATGATGCAACGTATTCGGTGTCCACCGGCGGCGGGTATTCAAATGTTCACGTCACCAAGTCAGTGAGCATCCCGTTGCTTGGAGACGTACAGGTACGAGGCGAAGCAAGCGTGGTGTTGGAATGAGAGGGCTACATATTCTGAAAGACGAGAGCGGCAACGGAACCGTGACGGTTACCGCTCTGGTTGCAGTGGCGATCATTCTGACTTGCGCCGTACTGCTGTGGACCGCTGCCACGCACGCCTCGATGCGCGCAGCATCTGCCGCTGATTTGGCTGCCTTAGCTGCCGCGGATACCGCTAGGGGACTGCGCGTCGGAGATCCTTGCGCTATCGCCGGGAGCGTCTCGGCAGAAAATGATGCCCATCTCCAATCCTGCGCGGTGGAAGCCGACGGGACTTCTGTTCGCGTCACCGTGAGCGTTCCGGTGAACTTCACCGCCTTGGATGTGCAGTTGTATGATGCCACGGCGCGCGCCCGCGCCGGACCACCACCCTTGGATCAGCGGTGATGAGCCGGTTCAATGTCCTGCAGGACAATATTGAGCAAAAGTACTGCGCCGTGCTTGTCCAAGGGGTTATTTCGATTTCCGCATTTTGGCGACTGGACGCAACTTGGGCAACCATGTAAGCATTCACAAGCAGTAATGGCGTCACGAGTCGCACGGACCCAATCGAGGAATCGTTCAAAACCGCGTTCAGCGAATCCAGCGCCTCCGGGTTGCGCGTCATAGACGAAGATCGTGGGGTGACCGGTGTCCATATGCAGTGCGGTGGATACCCCACCGATATCCCACCTATCGGAGGTCGCCACTAACGGAAGCAAACCGATCATTGCATGTTCAGCCGCATGCAGGGCTCCGGGGAACTGATCCACCGAAAGCCCCGACTGAAGCAGGCGCTGCTCGGTCAGCGTGAACCATACTGACTTCGTGTGTAGCTCGCGGGCTTCTAATTCCAACGGTTCTTCAGAGAGCACCTCATTGGAGGCGACCGATTTACGTTGAAAGGAGACTACTTGCGTGGTGACGGTGACTTCACCGAAGAAGACGTTTAGTTCTCGATGTTTTCTGGTGCGTTCCTCGGAATGCACAGCTACCGTGGTCAGGTCACGAGCGGTGGTGTAGTAATCAGGGTTCGCTCGGCTGACGACAACCACATGATTTTGTTCATCGAGTTCTTCCACATGATAGCTAGCACCTTGATGCACATAAATGGCACCCGGGTGAGCCTGATAATGGGTTTGAGGTGAATCCATTGTTCCCAGCAGGGCGCCGGTATCAGCATCGATAATATCGACCGGACCCCCGCCATCGGCGCGTATTGAAAACATCGAGGCAGCATGTTGCGGGTGCGTCCAGAACCAGCCGGCCGGACGGCGGCGAAGGTATCCACGCTGCACCAGCGAGTCCAGTAATTCTTCGGTTTGCGGGCCAAAAAGTTCCAGCTCTTCGGGACGCAAGGGATGCTCTTGCGCTGCGGCACAAAGGTGTCCGCTGAGTACGTACTTATTCTGCGGATCAAATACCGTCGCTTCGACTCCGAGCTCAAAGATCGCCTCGGGATGATGCACCAGATAGGTATCCAATGGATCTTCGGCGGCCACAAAAATTGCAAGAGCATCTTGTCCGCTACGCCCGGCGCGGCCAATTTGCTGGAAGAACGAGGCACGGGTACCGGGCCAACCGGCGACGACCACAGCATCCAGGCCAGCGATGTCGATGCCGAGCTCTAAGGCAGAGGTGGAAGTGACCCCAAGGAGTTGACCGGAGCGTAGTTGCTTTTCAACTTCGCGCCGCTCAGCCGGTAAATACCCTGAACGATAGGCGGCGAGCCGCACGCTGAGTTCCGGGGCAAACTTTTCCAGGTGCTTACGTGTTAACGTTGCGATGGTTTCAGCACCACGACGGGACTTGATGAAAACGATGCTTCGCACGTGCTCAGCCATCAGATCGGTGAGGATCGAAGCACTTTCGGCAATGGCCGTGCGGCGAACCGGTGCACCGTTTTCCCCAGTTCTATCGGTCAACGGCGGTTCCCATAGTCCGATGACCAGTTCACCCGAAGCCGAGAAATCGTGGGTGACCGCGGAAGCTGGCGCCCCGATAAGTCGCGAAAATGATTGTTCCGGATCCGAGCTGGTGGCGGAGGCGCCAATAAATATCGGGTCGTTTCCGTAGTGAGCGCAGATGCGCCGTAGCCTGCGCATCAGGTTAGCCACATGCGCACCGAAAACGCCCCGGTAGGAATGCGCTTCGTCGATGACCACGTAGCGCAGGCGTTTGAAGAAACGTGACCAGGCTTGATGATTGGACAGGATCCCTCGGTGCAGCATGTCCGGATTGGTGAACACGAAATTTGCGTGTTGCCTCACCCACGCGCGGGTTCCTTGGTCGGTATCGCCATCGTAGCTGGACGCGCGGACGCCGGGCACCGCCAGGGCTTGCACCGAAGCCAATTGGTCTGCCGCCAACGCCTTGGTGGGGCAGATATACAAGATCGTTCCCTGCGCTGCAGCGTCATTCGCCCCGGTTTCCCGGGTGCGGTATAGCAGATCGATGCCCGGCATCAGATAGGCCAAAGATTTGCCTGACGCGGTCCCGGTAGAGATGATCGTGTGGTTTCCCTCATGAATCGAATCTGCCGCTTGCACCTGATGAAGCCAGGGTTGCGCGATGCCAAGACCTTCGAAGGTTTCGCGTACCGCATCGTGGAGCCAGAGCGGCCAAGGCGCGGTGATTTCGTCTTTTGCCGCAACACTTCTGCGGTGTATCACCGCATCGGGATCGTTTTGGCGGTTGAACGGATCCAGCAACGCATGTACTGACTTCACTTATTGGGCCTCTCGGAGCAGCGAAGAGTTGTTAAAAGCCTATCGCCGTCGAAAATGTTCTCGACGGCGATAGGTAAAAGCGTGTGAAGCTTACGCTTTGAACAGGACAACCTTACCTAGCGAAGTCCAGCCCAGAGATGCGTAGAGCTGCTGGCCATCAACTGAAGCGATGAGCAGTCCTTCATCAACGTCGTGTTCCTGAGCCAGTGAAGCCAGCGCGCGCATAATCAGCGTGCCAAGGCCCTGACGTCGGAAATCTGGTCCGGTGATGATGCGGTCGAAGATCGCGAAACCGTCTACTGCCGAGACATGCCCCGACGCGGCGACAACTTCCTGATGATCTTCTGGATGAAGAGATACATAGGCATGGGTTCCGTCGCGTTCAATCTGGAACACAAAGCCATCGGCAGGCAGCGGCACCTCGACGTCGTGTACCGCCAGCTCGGTCACCATGAGTACTTCATCATCTGCAGATACCTGGAGGCCAACTTCATTGGCGGTATTCAGCAAGTCTTCAACGGAGTCGTTAAAGGCGGTAAGACGGCGCTTTGGATGCTTCTTCAGCGTCTCCGCGACTGCTGCCAGCTCTTCCTTGGAAGGCTCATAGATAACGTATTCCCAGTCCCCGGTGGTGTCATGGCGTAGGGCGGCATGGACGCGCCCTTCGTGGCGGATCTCGTATCCGCGGACGCCTGCCCAACCATCGACCCAGGTACCAATCAGTTCATCGCTTGCGTTTGATGCCATGTTTTGACCCTACCTTGTCCTACCTAGGAATTAGCTGACGTTGAGCTAATCGTTGCTTACTTGAAACTATAGTCAATGCTGATAGCCGAGCAACGAAAGAAATGAAGAATGTGACTTTCATCTTTTGCCAGGCGTTTTGAACTAAAAAGCTACTACCCTTATATGGTGTCCATTCATCGCATTGTTTTGTATTACGCTTTTACGCCGCTTCCAGACCCCGAAGCCATCCGCCTATGGCAGCGCTCGTTGCTTGAACGCTGGGGCTTGCGCGGACGGATTATTATCTCCAAAGATGGCATCAACGGTACCGTTGGTGGTGAGATTTCTGCAGTCAAAAAGTACGTGAAAGCTACACGTGAGTTGCCTGCCTTTAACAAGATGGATATCAAGTGGTCCGAAGGATCTGCGGAAGACTTCCCGCGCATATCCGTGAAGGTTCGCGACGAGATTGTTACCTTCGGCGCGCCGGGCGAACTTGAAGTGGACGAAAACGGCGTAGTGGGCGGCGGTGTCCACCTGCGTCCCGAACAGCTTCACGAGCTGGTGGAGACCAAAGAAAAATCTGGCGAGAAGATTCACTTCTTTGACGGACGCAATGCCTTTGAAGCGCAAATTGGCAAGTTCAAGGATGCCATCGTTCCGGATGTTGAAACTACGCGCGAATTCATGGATGAGCTGGACTCAGGCAAATACGACCACCTGAAAGATCAGCCAATTGTTACCTACTGCACCGGCGGTATCCGCTGTGAAGTGCTCTCCGCATTGATGGTCAAGCGTGGGTTCCAAGAGGTTTACCAGATGCAGGGCGGAATCGTCCGCTACGGCGAACAGTACGGCGACAAAGGACTGTGGGAAGGGTCCCTGTACGTTTTCGATAAACGCATGCACACCGAGTTTTCCGAAGATGCAGTCACCATTGGCCAGTGCGTTGGCTGCCAAGGTGCCACGAATAAGTTCGAGAATTGCTC
>DNHA01000287.1 GCA_003486025.1 Micrococcaceae bacterium
GGACGCGCCACCCTGGGCGACCACCAGGTGCTCAGCTTGCAAAAAGTCTAGTGCGCCTGGCCGGTGCCGGGCGCCGGCCAGAGCCGCAAGATGACGTACGCGGCATCGCGGGATTAACCCCGCGCCGGTCAAGGCGCGTATCATAATCTGTCCTGTATATAAGCGATATGAGCGCGAGGGGAACCAAGATTGAGCGGTACGATCGAGCAGGATCTGCTCGCCGAAAGCCAGTATGTCTCACGACTATATGACCGGCTTGATGAGTTGCGCGCCGAAAAGGTAGAGCAGCTTGCACGCACCCGGGCGACCGGCGCGGTAGGAACCTTCCAGAACCAGTCCGAACGCGACTCCTTTGCGAGCCTTTACGAGGACCGCATCGCGCAATTGGATGCGGTGCAGGACCGACTGGTCTTTGGCCGGCTGGATCTGGCTGAGCGCGGCGAAGCGCAAGCCGAGTCCAATGGAGCGGGCAATTCGCCGCGCTACATTGGACGCATCGGGCTCTCCGATGATGAGCTGAACCGGTTGATGATCGACTGGCGCGCCTCGGAAGCCGCACCGTTCTACCAGGCGACCGCGCTGAACCCGCGCGGGGTCCGCCGCCGCCGCCATCTGATGCTCAAGGGCCGTGCCGTCGCCGGCATCGAAGACGATGTGCTCGACGGAACCTGGCTCGATGAGGGCCATACGCACCACGGCGAAGGTGCGTTGATGGCAGCGCTGCGCGAAAAGCGCACCGGACGGATGGGCGACATCGTCGGCACCATCCAGGCCGAGCAGGATGCGATCATTCGCGCCGAGCTTCCCGGGGCCGTGGTGGTCCAGGGCGGACCGGGTACCGGCAAAACCGCCGTCGCGCTGCACCGTGCAGCTTTCCTGCTCTACGAATACCGCGAACGGCTCAAGCACGCAGGGGTGCTCATCGTCGGCCCGTCCAATTCATTTATGCGCTATATCGAACGGGTGCTGCCTTCGCTGGGTGAAACCGGCGTGGTGATGTCCTCGGTCGGCGAGCTGTACCACGGGGTGCATGCCGGACCGGAAACCGCGCGTCAAGTCGCCCGGGTGAAGGGCCGGCTGTCGATGGCGAAGGTCATCGCCGCCGCGGTGCGCAACCGCCAGCGTCTGCTGGCCGAAGACCGCACGGTAGTAGTCGAGGGTACCCGGCTCACGCTGACCCGGTCGATGGTGCGCAACGCCCGCGAGCGTGCCCGGCATACGCATAAGCCGTACAACGAGGCACGCGAAACCTTCACCAAGGTGATCGTCGGAGACCTGGCCGAGCAGCTGCGCCGTAAATTGGAGGAATCCGCAGGGCAGCCAAGCGCCGCGGATCGTTCCTACCTTCCCCAGGAGGTGCGCGAATCCTGGGATGTGCGCGTGGCCATCAACCTGTGCTGGATGCCAATGACCCCGCAGGGCCTGCTTTCCGAGCTCTTTGCCAAACCGCATCTGTTGGAGGCCGCCGCCCCGCGGATGTCTCCGGCGGACCGCGATGCACTGTTCCGCCCGGCCGGTTCGGCCTTCACCGAGGCTGACGTGCCGTTGCTCGATGAAGCAGCGGAATTGCTCGGCGAATTCGTGAACCCGCAGGATCTGCCCGATACCTCGCAGTACGAACGCGACGTGGAAAACGCCAAACGGGCGCTGGACAATATGGATACGATGCTCGCCAATGCGGGAATCGACGGAGTGGTAACCGCGGAGCAGGTAGCCGCGGTCAACCAGGAAACCGCCGCCTCGGCCAGCGCGGCCGAACGTGCGGTCTCGGATCGCACCTGGGCCTACGGCCATATCGTGGTCGACGAAGCCCAGGAGCTTTCGCCGATGCAGTGGCGGCTTCTGGTGCGCCGCTGCCCGATGAAGTCCTTCACCATCGTCGGGGATATCGCGCAGACCTCCGCCGCCTCGGGCGCCAATAGCTGGGCCCAGGCGCTGGAGCCGTTCTTCGCGGACCGCTACAAACTCGAAGAGCTCACCGTCAACTACCGCACCCCGGCACAGATCGCCGATGCTGCGGTGCGCGTGGCCCAGGCCGCAGGTCTGCGGATCACCACGCCGCAAGCGGTACGCGAAGGCGACTGGCCACCGGTGGTCACCACCGTGGGCGAGGACCAATTGATCCAGGGCCTGATTGACCAGCTGCCCGGCGAGTTGGAATACTCGGCCGGCGGCTTGCAAGCGGTGATCGTGCCGCAAGAATTGCTGGCTGCCGCGCGTGCTGCGGTCACCGAGCTCTATGCGGACCGGGTGGGCACCGGTTCCGGTGGAATGGCGCAGGACATCGTGGTGATTTCCGCCCGTGAATCGAAGGGCCTGGAATTCGACGGGGTCATGATCGTGGAACCGGCACTGCTGGTGGCCGAGGTGGATGGGGGAGTGGGCGACCTGTATGTAGCGATGACCCGTACCACCCAGCGTCTGCATGTGATCCACCATCAGCCGCTGCCGGCCGGGTTTACCGAAGCCTAAGGCCAAAGGTTTAACCCGCACGAGTATTCGCCGGGGCGATCGGCGGTGCAAACTACGCCGTGGTGACGGGATTTTGCTAATGTTGAGAGCGTGTCTGAGAATAAGCAGAATCCCGTCATAGCGGGACAGAGTAATGATCCCTCCTTCGAGAACATCTGGCAGGAACTGAAGTGGCGCGGCCTGGTGCACGTGTCCACCGATGAAACCGAGCTGGAGCGAGCCCTGGCCGAGGAGAGCATCACTTACTATTGCGGGTTCGATCCAACCGCACCCTCGCTGCACCTTGGCAATCTTGTTCAGTTGCTGAATATGCGCCGACTGCAGTTGGCCGGCCACCAGCCGCTGGCCCTGGTCGGTGGTTCCACCGGACTGATCGGTGATCCGCGGCAGACCGCCGAGCGCACCCTGAATACCAAAGAAACCGTGACCGAATGGGTCTCCCGTCTGCAGGCCCAGGTCTCACGTTTCCTGTCCAATGAGGGGCCGAACGCCGTACGCCTGGTGAACAACCTGGACTGGACCTCGCAGCTATCGGCATTGGACTTCCTGCGCGACGTAGGAAAGTACTTCCGCGTGGGCACCATGATCAAGAAGGAAATTGTTTCTGCGCGGCTGAACTCCGATGAGGGCATCAGCTACACCGAGTTCTCCTACCAGGTGCTGCAGGGCTATGACTTCTTGGAGCTCAACCGCCAGTACGGTTGCACCTTGCAAACCGGTGGCTCGGACCAATGGGGCAACCTGACCAGTGGTACCGATCTGATCCGCAAGGTACAGGGCAAGTCCGCTCACGCCTACGGCACCCCTTTGATCACCAACTCCGATGGCACCAAGTTCGGCAAGTCCGAAGGCAACGCCATCTGGTTGGATGCAGAAATGTGCAGCCCATACGCGCTGTACCAGTTCTGGCTCAATACCGCCGATGCCGATGTCATTGATCGTTTGAAAGTCTTCACCTTCCTCACCCGCGAGCAGATTGAGGCGTTGGCGGTCGAGGTTGCCGAACGTCCGTTCAAGCGCCAAGCGCAGCGCGAACTTGCCTGGTTGGTGACTTCACTGGTTCACGGTGAAGACGCCACCAACAAAGTCATCGCTGCCTCGGCCGCAGTATTCGGCAACGGAGATCTGAACGAGATCGATCTGCCAACACTGGAATCGGTGCTGGCCGAGCTGCCTTCGGCGCAGGTAAGCGCCGATGATCTAGGCATCTTGAATGTGCTTCATGGGTCCGGGCTCAGCGAATCCCTTTCGGCAGCGCGCCGTACCGTGACCGAAGGCGGTGCCTACGTGAATAACGAAAAGGTAGCCGGCATCGATTCGGTACTGAGCACCGAGGACTTCCTGCACGGCAAGTACGCCATCGTGCGCCGGGGCAAGAAGAATATGGCAGTTGTCGAGCTGACCGCATAACCAAGAACTCATGTAATTCAGCTAAAAAACAGAAACCGCCAGAAAAGTCTGTGAACCACAACACTTTTCTGGCGGTTTTCTTGTATCAAAAACACTAAATTACTAGTCAGGCTTCGTTTAGGGGTGACTTTCGGTGGGAATGGCCGATTTGTGCGAACCTGAAAACC
>DNHA01000005.1:0-305 GCA_003486025.1 Micrococcaceae bacterium
CCGGCGGATTCCAGCAAATCCTTGATCCCCTGGCTCAAGAGCTGAAGCTGGATCACGCGCTGGCAAATACGCTGGGAATTACCAACGGACTGCTTGACGGCACCGTTCACGGACAAATCATCGACCGTGCCATGAAAGAAAAAATGCTGCGCACCTGGGCTGCCGAACACGGCATCAGCATGTCTGCAACCATAGCCGCCGGCGACGGAGCCAACGACCTGGACATGGTCACCGCTGCCGGACTGGGTGTAGCGTTTAATGCGAAACCAGCCTTGCGCGAGCAATCCGGTGCGCGCATTGATTTA
>DNHA01000005.1:326-2691 GCA_003486025.1 Micrococcaceae bacterium
CCTAGATGTGATCGCTGACCTAGTTTTAGAGGACTTTGACGCGTGAAATCCAACAAGTCGATAACAATTTCGATGTTTACCCCCGCAACGCCACGCAACGGTTGTTCCAACAGTTAGTATTTCTTTTGGTGCACCGATGCGCAGCGAAGTAGAAACTCGCGTCTCGTGCCCGGCCCCAATCGCTTTTCGAAAGAGCTAACAGACAAGTGCAGACCCCCTCCCCGGACAGTTCCTCCTCGCCATCGCCAAGCAACCGGCCCAAGGACCAAGGCCGCAACAAGGCCAAGCCCTGGATCATCACTGGTTCCTGCGTGGTGGCGGCAGCAGCACTCTATTTCGGAGGCGCCGCACCCATCAGTGCCCAGGTTCCGGCGAATGCCAGCATCGCCGGGGTGAGCATCGGATCAATGAGCCAGGATGATGCCCGAGCGGCACTGAACAAGTCTGTTGTTCCCTTGGCTGCGAAGCCTTTCGATGTGCTGGTCAACTCGCAAAGCTACACGATGGACCCGGTGAAAGCTGGGCTGTCGCTCAACGTTGACGACACCGTCGCCGATTTGACCGGCTACGAGGCAAACCCGGTAGAACTCATTGACCGTTTGACGGGCAAGTACACGGCCACCGCCAGCATCGATGTAGATCAAGACAAGCTGAATTCCCAGCTGGCGGCGCTCGCGAAGAAGGCTGACGCCAAGGTGACCGAAGGCGATATCACCTTCGCCGAAGGCAAGGCCACACTGGTCAAGCCCGTAGATGGGGTGAGCCTGAAACAAGATGAGGCCGCTCAGGTCCTCACCAGCGACTGGCGAATCGGCGCACCGGCAATCGAATTGCCCAGCGACATCGCCAAGCCTGAAATTTCCGAGGAGACCCTGCAGTCTTTCTACGACGACAAGGTCAAAGCTCTGCTGAAGGACAAAGTGAGCTTGACCTCGGATAAGAAGAAGGTCGATATTTCGGCTGCAGCCATCGCGGCGGCGGCAAGCTACACGCCCAAGGATGGCACGCCAGCGATCACCTTGGATGATAAAAAACTGTTTAAAGCAGCTACGACGAATTCCGAGTTCAGTAGCACCGCAAAGAATGCTCGCATTACCCTATCCGGCGGCAAGCCAACCATCACCAAGTCGACCACGGGTCTGGCCTTGGAGACTGAGGGATTGGGTGCAAAGGTCTTAGCGGCCACCGAAACTAAAGAGCGCACCGCTAAAGGTGGTTCTCAAGACGTCCGAGGCCGACTTCACCACCGCGGATGCCAAGAAGTTGGGGATCAAGGAAGAGATCGTTGAATTCTCCACCCCTTATCCAACCTCCGATAAGGTGCGCACCAAGAACCTGCATGCCGGATCAGATCGCATCAACGGAACCGTGATCAAGCCTGGGGAGAACTTCTCACTGCTTCAGGCCCTTGGCCCGATTACCGTGGCTAACGGCTATTTCAGTTCCGGTGTGGTCGAAAGCGGTTTCAGTACCGAGGCAGTGGGTGGCGGTCTCTCGCAGATTTCCACTCAGCTGTACAACGTCGGCTTCCTCGCCGGCTATGACGACGTGACCCATAAGCCGCACTCTCGGTGGTTTGAACGCTACCCAGCAGGCCGTGAAGCCACCCTCTGGGAGGGCCAGGTCGACATGGTGTGGAAGAACAACACCCCCTACGGCGTGATGATTCAGGCATGGGTCAGCGGCGATCGTGTCCACACCCGCTTGTGGAGCACCAAGTATTGGAAGGTCAGCCAGAAGAGCTCGGGCAAGTACAACATGACGAATCCTGAGACTCGGTATAACCCAGCCGACAAGTGTGTTTCGGAACGCGGTGGACAGAAGGGCTTTAGCATCGACATTACGCGTAACCGCAGCACGATTGATGGCTCCAAAACCCTGCCACCAGATGTCAAGAGCTGGACCTACCAGCCATGGCACAAGGTAGTGTGCGGCGAGAAGCCATAACTCAAAAATTTCAAGGCGCCTTTTGAATCTGTCAAAAGGCGCCTTTTTTGAACTCGATTCCAGCAGGAGGATTTGTGCGTGAAAGTTTAGCCAGGCAATACCTCAGTTACTACGACGCACAATTGCGTACCGACGCGGAGACTCCCAGCGCCGTAAAGGTCCAGCGTCTAGGACCCCTGCGTCTGATCAATTTTACTGGCGGTCAAGGGTTCATCACCTATCGGCACATTGCTCCTACGAGCGGCATCAATCTGGCTGCCCTGGTCGGCGAGGCGCTCGCCTACTATCGAGCGCAGCCAGAAATCAACGACGTCGAATGGAAGAGCCGCGGCCATGACCACGCGCCGGGACTGCACGAGCAGTTGCTCGCACACGGTTTCGCCCTCGACGCCAGCGAGTCAATAATGATCGGGCGAGC
>DNHA01000005.1:2810-3017 GCA_003486025.1 Micrococcaceae bacterium
GAAGCGGTATCGCCCCGTCATGCCGAGGCGATCCTCCGCCGCTTGGCCACCGCGGATGGAATGCAACTGTGGGTGGCCGAGGACAGCACGGGAACAATACTCAGTGCCGGCCGCCTCGAACCGGTTCCCGGCACGGATTTTGCAGGCATCTGGGGTGGCGCGACCGTTGCGGCCTACCGTGGACAAGGAATTTACCGGGCGCTGACC
>DNHA01000232.1 GCA_003486025.1 Micrococcaceae bacterium
GTGCCATTCCTCTTGCAGGACAAGCTCGTTGAGCAGGGTGCGACCCATGAGGCAGCGGAGAACTTTGAAGAAAAAGTTGTTGTCGACGAACGTCTGGTAACAGGACAAAACCCTGCATCGGCCGGTGGGGTGGCGAAGGAGATGGAGAAGCTTTTTGCCGAAGCCATCCATCAGGAAAAGGCCGCTGAGCAGCATGACTCCGAGGACCTGCGCGCGGCCCATGACGCCAAGAAATCCTCATCGCATAAGGAACGCGAAGGGCACTAGCCCTTCGTCCCTGACCGCAGCGGACCGGCCGGTCCGGTACGCTCTGCGGCCAGGAAGAAAAGTCTGATCCTACCTCGGCCTTCGGTGCGCCAGGCACAATATGCCTGGCGCACCGAACAGGTTCAGCACAATGCCGCGCGTGCGCCCGGTCCCCGTTCAGGAGAGGTCATCCGGCGCAGTTCGCGCTCGCCTGCTCTGCAGTAAGCAATGACCTCGTCCAATTGACCAAGTCTGCATTCAGCGCCGATGCGCGCCCCACTAAACTCAGGTGGTCCAGCCCGTCATATTCCCGGTAGAGCAGATCGCTTCCCGCTGCACAGGCTTGCGCAGTCCAGCCTCGTTGCATGCTGGGCAGTACAAGCGTGTCGCTTGAACCTTGCGCTACGAAAACCGGCCCGGGAACCTTGAAGGGCACAGAATTGGCCATTAGCTGATCCCCGATGGGCCCGTTCAGTGCCGAGCCGTTGATGACCGGAACGAAGAGCTGAGAACTCGTGGCCATCGCGGCTAAAACGTCCTTGCCGGTGAAGCATAAATCGGAGATGCGCGAGACCGCCGAACGGGCTGATGCGTCAAGCATTGATGTCAAAGCGAGCTCCGGATAAATTTCATCCCATGCCGAAGCAATATAGCTGGTGACGATCTTCCCCGCGGCATCATCCTTGATTCCGGTGGCCAGCGTGGATAGATCGGTTGCTGGCGCCAGCGCTGCGGTGCCGAGCACTTCCAGTTCGGGAGCGTACTCTTGCGCGGCCAGCGCGCTGAACAGTGCTGCATGGCCACCTTGGGAATGCCCCCAGAGTACGGTCCTGCTTGAAAGCTGCGCGGCATCCAGCTCGGCCGCGGCGCGGGTTGCATCCAGGACCGCGTGGGCTTCGGAATTTCCGACAAGATAGGGGTGGGGTCCGCGCGTTCCCAAGCCGACATAATCGGTGGCGACGACCGCCCACCCTGAGGCCAGAAGTTCTTCCCGCGCCATATTCGGACCATCTTCATAGGGGTTCGCCGATAACGACGGTGCGCAGCGCGGTACAACACCTTTTGTTCCGTTGGCCCAGGACAGCACGGGTCTTTCGGTGTCGTCATCCGAAGCGGGAACCGTCACCACGCCGGAGGCTACGGCGGCGGCCCCGTCCTCCAGCGTCGTGGTGTAGAGGATCCTCCACGCACGCGTGTTCTCGATGGCCGCATGCTCCAGGGGTTCGGCGCGGATCAACTGGCCTGGCAGCTCAGGTACCGAAGCTGGCGGCAGATAGAACTCATCGGCGACAGCCCGCTCACCTGTTGAATGGATCCATGCGGTGATTGCGCCGGCGCCTAAGATGAGGACCAGCCCAACAGCCGTCAGTGCGGTGAGAACCCCCTGCGCGGACTTGCGCCACCACACAGGCGCGGCGGGAAGCTTCGCAGAGAAGGTCCAGGCCAGGGCGCGCAGTCCTTGAAGTGCCAGCCAAGCGCCGAATGCCACACCTAGAACCCATAACGACATTCGCGGCCAAAATAACACAAGAACTGAGGCGAACAAGCCCGTCGCCGCGGTGAGCAGACCGCGGATTCTCGGTTTTGACCCTCGCGGGAAAACACCGAATAACCGCAATGCTCCACCGCAGAAGAGCACGATGGACACGATGAGCGCCAGCACCGGCAAGCTGAGAAAACGGCAGACCAGCAGGGCAAGTCCAGCCATGATCAGCAATACCGCCGATACTGTGTGCACGGCTCGACGCTGAGAAACGGCGCCCGGCTCTGATAGCAGGACAATGCCAACCAGCACCAGTCCAACACAGAGCAGCCCAACCATCAGAGATATGGACGCCGCAGAATTGAAGATAAGAAACAATCCGAGAACTGTAAGCAGGGATCCACCGATAAGATTCACCACTAAATGGGTTGTGGCAGGGGATTTCATCAAATATTCCTCGGATCCTTCGATCTCTTGGTGGGTGTGCTAAGACTATCTCCAGAAACGCAGGCGCATGCCACGCGGACAGCGTGGTGAAGCAGCCGAGCAGTGACGGCGCAAGTCTGCACTGCGGCCGTGATTGAGGGAAAAGCAGCGGCCCAACTCCTCAACGAGGAATTGGGCCGCTGTTTCGAACAATTGCCAGCTAAGGCTTAGCCAAAGTACTTGGTCATGGTGCCTTCGTGCGCTTCGCGCAGGTCCTCGACGGACACGGTGAATTCACCTTGCACTTCAAGGGCCTTCGACTGCGCATCGACGATGCCCAAACGTGCCACGGTCACTCCGCGGGCGCTGGTCATGTCGTTGAAGCGGACTTCTTCGCTGCGTGGAACTGCAACCACTGCACGGGACTGCGACTCGGAGAACAAGGTGGTGAAGGAATCGAGTCCATCACGCTTCTTGATGTCATCCAAAGCTACGCGGGCGCCGACGCCGTAGCGCAGAACCATTTCCGACAGGGCGGCTGCAAGGCCGCCTTCAGACAGGTCGTGCGCTGCGTCGATCATGCCGTCGCGGCTGGCGTTGATCAGGATCTCACCGAGTTCCTTTTCAACGTCCAAGTCAACCTTCGGAGGCAGGCCGCCGAGGTGTCCACGCAGGTTGGCGAACTCCGAACCGTCCAGCTCGTCGAAGGTCTTGCCAATCAGGTAGATTGCCTGTCCGTCTGCATCCTCGCGCCAGCCCGAAGGGGTGCGGCGTGCTACGTCATCAAGCTTGCCCAGGGTGGCAACCACTGGAGTCGGGTGGATCGCGGTGGTGCCGGTCTGGTTGTACAGCGACACGTTACCGCCGGTAACCGGAACGCCAAGTGCCTGGCAGGCGTCGGACAGCCCGCGGATGCCTTCTGCCAGCTGCCACATCACATCCGGATCCTCGGGGGATCCGTAGTTCAGACAGTCGGAGACGGCAATCGGGATCGCGCCGGAGGTCGCGACGTTGCGGTAGGACTCGGCCAAAGCCAGCTGGGCCCCGAGGTAGGGATCCAGGTAGGTGTAGCGGCCGTTGGCATCGGTCGCGATGGCTACGCCCAGGCCGGTTTCCTCATCGATACGGACTACGCCGGCATCATCCGGGGAGGACAGAGCGGTGTTACCGCCAACGTAGCGGTCATACTGGCGGGTGATCCACGATTTGTCGCACATGTTCGGGCTAGCGATGAGTTCAAGTACCGCAGCCTTGATCTCGTCCCCGGTAGCTGGCAAGTTCTTGCCAGCGTCCGAAGCCTTGAAAGTGTCGGCCTGCAGTGCGTCCTGCCACTGCGGGCGTGCGTAGGGGCGGTCATATTCCGGACCGTCTACTGCCACGGTGCTTGGGTCAACGTCCACGATGACCTCACCGTTCCAGGTGATGGTCAGTCGGTTATCGTCGGTGACCTCGCCTAGCCAGGAGTATTCCACGGCGTACTTATCCATCACGGCTTCAAAAGCCTTGACGTTATCCGGAGTTACCACGGCCATCATGCGTTCCTGGGACTCTGACATCAGGATTTCACCTGGGGTCAGAGTTGGGTCGCGCAGCAGGACGCTGGTCAGTTCGACGTTCATGCCGCCATCGCCGTTGGCTGCCAATTCACTGGTGGCGCAGGAGATGCCTGCGGCGCCCAGATCCTGGATACCTTCAACAAGCGAAGCCTTGAACAGTTCCAAGCAGCACTCGATGAGCACCTTCTCGGCGAACGGGTCGCCGACCTGTACCGCTGGGCGCTTGGAAGGCTTGGTGTCATCAAATGATTCCGAAGCCAATACCGAAGCGCCGCCAATGCCGTCGCCACCGGTGCGTGCACCGAAGAGCACGACCTTGTTGCCCACGCCGGAGGCGTTAGCCAGACGCAGATCTTCGTGGCGCAGTGCGCCAACAGCCAGCGCGTTCACCAGTGGGTTGCCCTGGTAAATCGGGTCGAAGACGGTTTCGCCGCCGATGTTCGGCAGGCCCAGTGAGTTGCCGTAGCTGCCGATACCGGAGACCACACCGTGCACCACACGCTGGGAATCCGGGTGGTCAATAGCGCCGAAACGCAATGGATCCATCACGGCAATGGGGCGTGCGCCCATGGAGATGATGTCGCGTACGATACCGCCGATGCCGGTGGCAGCACCCTGGTGCGGCTCAACAAACGAAGGGGAGTTGTGCGATTCGATCTTGAAGGTGACGGCCCAGCCATCGCCCAAGTTGGTGACACCGGCGTTTTCGCCCATGCCGACCATCAGGTCCTTCTTCATTTCCGGGGTGACCTTCTGGCCAAACTGGCGCAGGTGGTTCTTGGTGGACTTGTACGAGCAATGCTCGGACCACATCACCGAGTACATGGCCAATTCCGCCGCGGTTGGACGGCGTCCCAGGATCTTGACGATCTCGGCAAACTCATTGTCCTTCAGGCCCAGCTCGGCCCATGGCAGTTCCACCTTTGGGGTGGCTGCGGCGTTCTCGACGGTGTCGATGTTAAATTCTTTGGTGGCTTCTAGGCTCATTTTTTGCCTCCAACAAGGTGGGTCAAAACACTGGTGAAGAACGTCAGCCCGTCGGTGCCGCGGTGATCTGGACCGAAACCGGCTTCGATGGCGTGCTCTGGGTGCGGCATCAGGCCGACCACGTTGCCCGCCTCGTTGGTGATGCCGGCGATCGAACGGCGCGAGCCGTTAGGGTTCCAGCCCACGTAGCTAAAGGCCACGCGGTTCTCGGCTTCGAGCATGTCCAGGGTTTTCTCGTCAGCCACGTACTGGCCGTCCTGGTTCTTCAGCACGATGGTGATCTCCTGGCCGGCTTCGTAGCCGTTGGTCCAGGCGGTCTGATTGTTCTCAACGCGCAGCAGCTGGTCGCGGCAGAGGAACTTCAGGTGATCATTTTTAATCATCGAACCGGGCAGTAGATGCGCCTCGGTGAGGATCTGGAAACCGTTGCAGATACCCAGAACCGGAAGCTTCGCCTCCGAATTTGCGGCATCAACGATCTTGTCCATCATGGGTGCGAAGCGGGAGATCGCTCCGGCGCGAAGGTAATCGCCGTAGGAGAATCCGCCGGGGATCACCACGGCGTCAACGTCCTGCAAATCGGTGTCGGCGTGCCACAAGGACACCGCTTCGGCACCGGCAGCGCGAACCGCGCGAGCGGCGTCACGGTCATCGAGGGTGCCCGGGAAGGTCACCACACCGATGCGTGCACCAGACAGTTGCGTAGTTGGCGTTGAGTAGTCGCCAATTAAAGGAAGTTCGGTGCTCATTAGTCTGCGACGACCTCGACGTTGACAACGTCTTCGATGACCGGGTTGGAAAGCAGGGTTTCTGCAGCTTCGCGCGCCTGGGCGAGAATTTCGTCGGTCACCTCGCCATCGACAAAGAGTTCGAAACGCTTGCCCTGGCGGACAGCTTCGAAGGAGGTGAAGCCTAAGCGGGGAAGTGCTCCCGCGATGGCCTTGCCCTGAGGGTCAAGGATTTCTGGCTTGAGCATGACATCTACAACGATGCGGGGCATCCGGCATATCTCCTGTTGGCGAGGTTAAGTTAAATGCCACACGGAGATGCCGTCTCACACCAGGGGGATTTGGCGCTCCGCGAGCTTGCTTGATTAGTCTACCGGGTAAGCGAGAGGTAAAACGCATAGGTGCGGATAAGCACAGTTCTAGCCCGTTATAAGTCATGTGATCTTCGGCTCGTGGGCGGCGCTGCTGTACCTGCCAAGTAAACTGAATACGTGCAAAACTCCAAGGAAACCCGCTGTCCCTGCCGTGAGCTCGACGCGCAGCCGCGAAGATATGCAGACTGCTGCCAACGTTTTCATGACGGACGTGCCAGCGGGGAAAATCTGCCGCAGACCGCTGAGGAATTAATGCGCTCGCGCTATAGCGCCTTTGTGCTGGGAAAAGCGCAGTATCTACTTGATACCTGGCACGAGACCACGCGTCCTGAAGAACTTGAATTAGATGCTGGCATGCGCTGGTTAGGTTTGGAAATTCATCAAACCCGCGCTGGAGGCTCGGACGCTACTCGAGGTGTCGTGGACTTCGAGGCGCATTATGCCCAGGGGAATGGGCAAGATAGCCAACGTGAAGTGAGCTCATTCGTGCGCGAAAAGGGTGCCTGGTTTTACGTCGATGCGCTGTAGCGCATGAGGCTACTTGCTTGAAGTGCGAAGAGTTGACAGCATCTGGGTGAGGTTGCGCTTCTCTGCCAAATCAAATGCGTTGGACCCCGATGGGTCGCTCAGGTGCGGATTGGCTCCGGCCGCTAAGAGCAGGCGGACAATTGACAGCGAATTATTTGATCCTTGCCCCAAGGCAATAGCCACATGCAATGCGCTCCAGCCAAGGTCATTAACCTTGTCCAGCGCAACGTCGTGCTGCAACAAGATCCGTACCGACTCGACCTGGCCTTCTTCACTAGCTAAGAAGAGCGCGGTGCTTCCCAGACGATCCACGCTGTTCACATCCGCTCCGTGGGACAGAGCCGAACGCAGAACTTCTTCCAAGCCCAGGGCGCTGGCCTTCAGGAAGGGCGAATCCTGGGACGAATTTTTTGCATCCGGCAGGGCACCAGCGTTTATCAAGGTCTTTGCGACCTTCTGATCGCGGTTGAGTACCGCGCGCATCAGCGGAGTATTCCCTCTGGAATCCTGTGCTTCCAGCTCGGCGCCAGCCTTTAAGGCCTTTCGTGCGGCCTTCGGATTCTGTGCGGCAACCGCCGCATAAAGCGCAGTAGTGGAAGCCGAAAGTACAGGAGCACTTCCGGGAAGTTGCTTGAAGCTGGCAGAACCAGAACCGGAAGTCGCGGCGCTGGACAGGGGGTTAACCTCTCCGCGCGTAGCGGAGGCTGTCGGTACTGGTTTAGCTGGGGTGCTGCCGGCAGTCTTTGTTGCCGCACTAGCTGGGGCACTAGACCCAGTCGTTTTATTCAATTGAGCGGCAGAGGGTGCTGCGGCTGGGCTTTGAACCGGCAGGCTTGCCGGAGCACTGGCAGAGGCAGGCGACTGGACAGGCGCAGCTTGTGGAACCGAGGAAGAGCAACTCGTGCATGCTCCGATTACGGCTGCCAAGGGGAGCGCTAGCAATGCGTAGCCACGCATTTGAGTGGAATGCCCGTGTCGAAGTGCCATCTTTCCTTTCGAGAATCCGAAGTATTCCGGTAGTCACCGTGGTTCATACCTATATATCGATCTGCTAGCGAGCATATCGGGGAAAGCTGAAAATTTGCGGTCAATAGCCGTCGAAATTGCTTTGTGCCGAACGTTCAGAGAACTTCGGTAAAATCTAAGGCACCATGGAATGCCTTTACTTCTCCGCCGACCGTTGCCGCTCTTGCACGCAAATGACGGTGCCCTACGCTGATCAGCTCCAAGCCAAAGTCGATCACTGCGCCACCTCGCTGGCGCAGTTCTCCGATCTGCAATTTTTGCCTCCACAGGCCAGCTCGGAATCAGGATTCCGCAACAAGGCGAAAATGGTGATCTCCGGAACTACCGACAATCCCACCATCGGTATTCTCGACGCCGATGGCCACGGCGTAGACCTGCGCAACTGCGGGGTATGCGCCCCCGAGCTGCGTGCGCTCTTCCCAGTGATTGAGCGCTTCATCAACGAACTGAAAATGATTCCTTACAGCGTTCCCAAGCGTAAGGGGGAACTCAAACACGTAATCCTCACGCTGTCAGATACCGGTGCTGTGATGGTTCGTTGGGTACTGCGCACTAAAAAGCATTTTGTGGCGCTGCGTGATTCATTGCCGCAGTTTCTGGAGCTGCTGCCACGGCATAGCGTTGTCTCGGTGAACTTCCTGCCTGAGCACAAAGCCGTGCTGGAAGGCGAGGAAGAAATTATCCTCACTCGCCGCACTACGCTGGAATTCGGCCTCAACGGGGTGCCGATGCACCTGCGCCCACAGGGCTTCTTTCAAACAAATTCCGAAATCGCCGCCGCGTTGTACCGTCAGGCGCGGCAGTGGATTAACGATGCGAACCCTGCCAGCGTGTGGGACCTGTACTCCGGCGTGGGCGGCTTTGCGCTGCACTGCGCTGAGGGGGATCGCCTGGTTCAAGGAATTGAAACCAGTACCGAATCGGTTGCTGCGGCTAACCTCGCGGCAGAAGAACTGGGCCAGGAAAATACGACCTTTACCGCCATGGACGCTACCGAGTTCGCATTAACGGCAGAGCACGCACCGGATGCCGTAATAGTAAACCCTCCGCGCCGCGGCATCTCTGCGGAGCTTGCCCAATGGCTTAACGCTTCCAGCGTGCAGCACCTGGTGTATTCCAGCTGCAACACTAATTCTCTGGCTCGCGATTTGGAACGGCTCAGTGGCTTCAGCGCCAAGCAGGCGCGTGTGATGGATATGTTCCCGCAGACAAATCACTACGAGGTCATTGTTCGTCTGGAACGCGTCGCGAGCTAGGCTCCAGGTCAGCGGTCCAAGGTCGCGGTGCGCCTATCGAGGCGCAGCATGATCTCGTCAACCATGTGCGGGTCGACGCCTGGTTCACGTCTGGCCTGCAGCAGCTCATCGCGGGCTGCTGCCAGTGCGGTGGACTGGATCGCGTCTGCCTTGGTGATGACCGCGCGCAACTGTGTGTACTTCTCATCGGTAATAGCATCGTGGGTATCAGGATCTGACAGCAGGATGTTATGCAGATCGTGCATGCGCCGGGTGACTACATGCCGGTAGTTTTCCGGTAGATCATGCAAATCCATATTCGTCTTCAACGTCTTCACCGCTACGTCTTCGGCTCGCCGGNNGCGAGCCTTCTTGGTAGCTTGGTCATTGCCCCGCAATTTGAGCACGCGCATCAGTACCGGAAGCGTTAGACCGGGCACCACCAGGGTCGCTAACAACACCGTGCAAGCTGCGACGACGACGAAATTTCGTCCCTCGATAGGTGTGCCATCCGCAGTGACCTTAGGCAACGCCAAAGCCAGTGCCAAGGTCGCCAATCCGCGCATGCCACACCAAGTGAGCACCAACGCGTCCTTTGCCGCGGAGATTTTGTTCATTCCTCGCCTGGTATTTGGCAAGTGGTAGGTCCCGAACATCCATAGCGTGCGCACCAAAATCACCACCACGCAGATCGCTGCGACGCCGGGGATGAAGCGGACCAGATTGCTGCCTTCTTCTTGGATGACCGAGTTCATCTCCAAACCCATCATTCCGAAGGCCAGACCGGTGGCTAGCATTTCGAGTACTTCCCAGAACGCCCGTCGCGTCAGACGCTCCTGGGAGTCCTGCGGGCGGTCGCGCCGGCCAAGTTCCAGGGCCAAAACCACGACGGCTACCACGCCCGAAGCATGGACTTCTTCGGCAAGCATGTACACCGCGTAGGGCGCCACCAAGGTTGCAGCGCAACGCGCTGCAAGATTTGGCACGAAGCGGTTCAGCGCACCGACGATCCAAGCCATGGCAAAGCCTACGAGTATGGCAAGAGCTGCACCGATCAAGAAGCTTGGGACAAGATTAAATCCAACCTCGGTGCCGTTGAGCATTGCGGTGACCGCAAGCTGGAAGAGCACGATTGCCATCGCGTCATTAAAGAGGCCCTCGGTTTCCAATAATGAGGTAAGCCGGCGCGGCATCTTCACCTTGGTGGCGATCGCATCAACCGAGACCGGGTCAGGCGGTGCCACGATCGCTCCGAGAGCGATAGCTAAAGGAATGGAAAGGAACGGTGCGAAGACGAGCGAGGTTGCCGCGACTGCACCGGCAGTCACCACGATTAGCACCACGGCCAGTCGGATCAATGCTTTCCACCGCAGCCGGAATACCGACCAAGAGCTTCGCTGCGCCGTGGCAAAGAGCAATGGGGGCAGGAATATCGGGAGGATCAATTCCGGTTCGATATGCAGTTCGGGAATGAACGGCAAGAATCCTGCCAAGGTCGCCACGATCAACATCAAAATCGGATAGGGCAGCTTGATGCGTTCACCCAGTCCGACAATCAATATAGTGGCGAATAACAGCGCAATGATCAGCAGGAAGAACTCCATAGTCTTCCTATTCTAGTCGCGGCACACATAACTCAGGGTATTTGCGAGGGAAAATAGCTCGCTACCGCAGTCCTTCGCCTAGCAGCGGGGCCAAGGAATCCCAGATGCTGATAGCGCAGCCATTGTGCCGGTCAAAGTCTGCTTGGACACGCTGTTCCCCAATTTTCCCTTTAATTTTCGCGGTGGCCGGTCCACCATAGATTTCGGTGCAAGTTTGCTGTGCTGAGGGCTTGCTGGTGAGTAATTCGGGGTTTTTTGCCAGTAACTCACAGGCATCGTTGGCGTTGGGAAGTGTGCTGGATTCAGTGGCTCGGGCTCCACGGCACTGGAGATGATATTCGTTGTCCACAGACTTACCATCAAAACTAATGCTGATCTTCAGCTCCGTTGATGGGCTCGCGGGAGCAGTTTGGGGATTCGACGTTGCACAACCGGCGAGCAGCAGCCCGGCCACAAGCGGTGTTAGACACGCTAAGGCAGAAATGCTGAGCTGATTTTTGAGTCGTCCCATAAGCTCATTGTGCTAGGCGAACATGGGAGTTTGCTAGTGCTCTGGGGCAATTGGCAGGCTAAGCGCTACCTGCAATAGCTTGGCACGAAGCACATCCGCACGGCGTGCAAACTCTTTTTGCAAGCGGACGTACTGCGCCTTGCCTTCGGGAGTTTCGATCCGGATGGGATCATGGCCCCACTGGGACAAATCGTAGGGGGAAGCTTGCATGTCCATGGTGCGAATGTCCCATGCAAGCTCAAAGCAGTCCATGACCAGATCGGTCGGTGCCGCAGGACTCAACTTATAGGCCCATTTATAGAGGTCCATATTTCCATGAAGGCATCCGGGCTGTTCCAGGTCCACCTGCGTGTCCCGCGTTGGCTGCAGTTCGTTGAGCGGCACCGCTTGCGGGGTGTAAAACCTGAAAGCATCAAAGTGGGTGCAGCGGATCTTATTGTTTTCAACTACCTGATCGGTTCCGCTGGCCCCCAAGCGCAATGGCAAGTATTCATGGCGGATCCCGTTGAGCTCAGATTTGTAGGCCATGGCCCACTCATGCAATCCGAAGCAGGAAAAGTTCGCTGGGCGCTGTGCGGTATTGCGCAGCAGGATGCGTGCAAATTCGGTGACACGTGTCCGCGACTCGGAGAACTTTTGGGTATCGAGTTCTACGCCAGGGCCCTCAGGCGTTTGCACCGCACGATAGAACTTCCAATCGGCACGCTCTTGAGCCTCCTCGCCGAGCAGCGCCACACCAATTCCAGGGTGCCAACGGTATAGCTGGCCAGGCTTCTGGGTGTAATAGGTGAAGAGGAAATCTTCGATGGGATGTTTGGCTCCGGTCATCCGCCGTTGCACAAAAGGTTCGCCAAAGGTCCTCGCACGGTCCTCATGCGCGGTGGCACGGGCTAGCCAGTGCGGGGCTTCCAAAGTGGTAGCGGTCGAGAGCATACTACTAATTATTCAGTTCATTAGCTGACGAAACCAGTTTGGTACGTCAACTCACATCTCCGATAAAGGAGTGCAGCATGGAAAACTTTCCACCGTGGGAACCGCCAATGGGTGGAGCCGAGCAAGAGCACCTGCTTGGCATGCTCGACCGGTTACGGGTCACGTTCAGATATAAGGCCGACGGATTGGACATTAAGCAGTTGATGTTCAAGCTGCCCAGCGGTGCGTTGAGCCTTGGCGGATTGCTGCAGCATCTTGCGGCTGTGGAGGATGAAAAGTTCACTTATTTCATCGCTCGTGAACGTCCCGAGGTTCTTCTTGGGCTCACCTCGGAAGGGAGCGACCAGTTTGTGGTCAGCCCTGACGAAAATCCCGCAGTTCTCTACGATCGATATGACAACTCGGTTGCCAAAAGCCGCAGGATTCAGGCCGGCGTGGTTGCCGCTGGAGGTTTAGACGCGCCGTCGGCTCTGGAATATGAGGGGAACCACGCCAGCGTTCGCCGGGTTATCTGCGATCTCATCGAGGAATACGGCAGGCATACCGGGCATGCGGATTTACTGCGTGAGGCCATCGACGGACGCGTCGGTGAGGACGCTCCTTTCGATTATCTTCCGGTTTGGTACGCCTGAA
>DNHA01000335.1 GCA_003486025.1 Micrococcaceae bacterium
TGGTTGAAATGAAGGCCACGCCAACATTTTCGCTGGCCAATTTGTCTTGAACTAGGAACTTAACTAGCAGCCACAGTGTGCCTGAGGCAAGGACCCCACCGATAATGGATGCGATCACGCCTTCGATGATAAATGGCAACTGAATAGTCGTTTTTGATGCGCCGACTAGTCTCATGATGGTGGTTTCCAGCCGTCGATGCATGGCAGAGAGCTGAATAGTTGTACCTGTCAGCAACACAGCACATGCAATCATCACAATTGCCACCACAGCTGCAGCGGCGGAGGCCACGCGCACTAGCTGGAAGACCTTCTCCAAAAGTTCGCGTTGGTCCACGACCGAATCAACGCCCGCTACGGTCGAAAAAGCTTCGTTGATAACGGGATACTTCTCGGGATCTACTAGACCAATGCGGAACGNNTTCTGGCAACTGGTCTTCGGTAACCTGATCAACCAAGGACGAATTCTTGTATTGTTCCTTGAAGTTTTTGAGTGCATCGGCTTTTGACTCATACGCGAATTCCTTGATGTATGGAGCCATCTCATCTGATTCGAGCAGTTGCTTGATGCTGCTGCGCTGCTCGTCGGTGACGCCTTCACCCGCGCAGTTTGGCGCAGCGGTGTTATCGTCGCAGAGAAAAACCGCAACTTCCATGCGGTCATACCAGTAGCCCTTCATCTGGTTGATCTGTAGTTGCAATAGTGCCGAAGCACCAACAAAGGTCAGCGATACGAAGGTCACCAATACCACGGATACGACCATGATGATATTTTGACGAAGGCCCTTCGCAGCCTCGCGGAGAATAAATCCTAATCTCACTGGCGCTCGTCCTTCTCTTCATTCATTGCGGCTTCGCTCGATGCTTCCATGGCCGCCTCACCTGTTAGGAGCTCACGTGAACCGTCCTGATTGATCACGGTCGTCATTGCGGTGTACTGACCATCAGCTTCGTCGCGCACAACGCTGCCTTTGCTCAATTCAATGACTCGGTGGCGGAACTCGCTGACGAGTTCGTGGGCGTGAGTGGCCATTAGCACGGTGGTGCCGTTTTGATTAATGCGATCAAGCACGTTCATTACTTCGACGCTGTTCTTGCGGTCGAGGTTGCCGGTCGGCTCGTCGGCCAGCAGGATCGAAGGCTTGTTAACGATCGCTCGGGCGATGCCGACACGTTGCTGCTCGCCACCGGAAAGTTCGGTGGGCTTACGGCGGGCTTTATCATCCAGGCCCACCATACGCAGCGCGTCAGGCACACGATCGCGAATCTGCGCGCGTGAAGCACCAATAACTTCCATTGCAAAAGCAACGTTGTCGAACACGGTACGTTCACGTAGCAGACGGAAATCTTGGAACACGAAACCTATATCACGACGCAGTTTTGGCACACGTCGGCTCGGTATACGGTTCAGGTTTTGCCCTGCGACGTAGACCGCACCATTTGTGGCGCGCTTTTCGCGCAGGATCAAGCTGAGAAAAGTAGACTTTCCAGAGCCAGATTCTCCGACTAAGAAGGCGAACTCGCCACGGTTTACCTCGATGCTTACGTCGTTCAAAGCAGCATTGCGCTGCTTTGGCTCGTAAACCATCGAGACATTTTCGAATTTAATCATGTCTTCAATCGCTAGTTGCCGTCGGGGCGCGACCCACGGAAACTCAGGTCGAGATCGAACGTTTTTTGATGCGCCAGTCTTCCAAACCTTATAGGGGCAACATGTACAACAGGTACCGATAGTGTGGTGTGTTGCCACATTCATGCCGTTTATACAGACTCGGCACTGAGCAAGGATAGGCATTGACGTGCAAGATTTTGGCTACCCCAAAATCTCTTGGTGAGCTTTCGCACAGCAGTAAAAGCTTCTGCGGTCCGACAATCATTTCCGCGCGCTCAAGTCGATACCAAAGCCTGAATTCGAGGGTAAGCAGCGGCGCAAACCGGTGCTTACCCTCACAATTCATGACTTATATCAGTGGCTCACCATTGCGTTTCGCTTCCCGTGCTTCGGAAATGAACGCCCTGGCAATAAAGAAGGCAACGCCCGCGACAATGACGGGCCAGGCTAGTACATAGATGGTCAGCGCCAACATTATTCATTCCTCTCTGAGTTGTTCGAATTGTTGCTGTGAGCGGCACCCTTAGTCGCACTGGCGACAATTTCTTCAATGGGGTCAAAATCTCCGGCTCGTTCTGCGATGACTGAGAAGTCAAAGTCCATCTTTGAACGGAACGACATGAAGTAACAGATCAATGTACTGACCGAATAGGCGACAAGTGATGCTGATAGCGTCGTGTAGTCACGCAGGAATCCGAAGCAGAACGGTGCAGCTACCAGCGTGGCTACTGTGCCAACGATAAGTGCAACGCGAAGCCCGAAGAATCCGAATGACATCAGGCCCAATACGATTCCTATACCAAGAATTGCCAGCAGCTCGATGATTACCGCGGTAAAGCCGGTCATAGGGATCAGCTCGAAACGAACCGGAATGAACACAAGTAGAGCTACCAAGACAGCAGTCGTGAATGCCTTGTTCGTAACCTTTTTCCAATAGAAGCTTGCGAGCACTGGGAAAACTAGTGCCCCCCATAGGGCCCCGACGAAGACCAAAAGATCCAAGATGTTTAGTTGCAAACTGGCTAAGCAGACAGCAACCACGGTTGCGATGATCATGGTCATACGTCCGACCAGCAGCATGGTCTTTGGATTAACCTTCTTCTTGCCCGCAACGTTCTGGCCGTATACATCGGCCATCATGATGGAAGATAGCGCCGCAAGATCCGAGTCAGCGGTGGAGGAAAGCGCACCAATGATCATGATGAAGAACAACGCCAGCAGGATTCCAGTCAGGTAACTCATCGCCATCTCAGGGATGATGTTGTTCTGGTCCCCGCCTGTAGGTTCAAACCCGAGGTACAGGGCAAGTACGCCGATCATTCCTACACCGATCACCATGGCGCCGTAGCCAATGGTGGCGGTGATGAAGGTTGGCTTAATTAAGTCTTCACGGACCGCAAAGAGCCGCTGCGCGATGGTTTGGTTACCGATCGCGTAGGCCAAAACCGCGGCGATATATGGTGCACCCTGGTTCAAGAATGCGTCTGACGAGAAGAAATTCGACTGCTGGGCGGTAAGGTTCCCTGCTCCGGTTTCGAATGCGGCTGGGAAACCCGCTGCGAAGAAGATGAACGGAACAATAATTGCTACCGCTCCGAGCATTGCCATGACCTGCATGAAGTCAGTCAAGACCGAAGCCCGGAATCCCGACCAAAGGGTGTAGAGCAATACGCCACCGGCTACCGCCAGCACGCCCTGGATGAAATTGAATGGGGAGAGCATCGAGATAAGCACGCCACCGGCAATGAAGTTAGACATCAATGAGATGACTGAACCGACCACATTCGAGCCGGCCAGCATTAACTGGCTGGAACGTCCATGTCGCACGTGCATGACCTCTGCGAGGGTGTGCGCCTTCGGAGCAACTTTTCGGATTCTCTTACCGAATGGGTAAATGAACAGAATCATCAGTGCACCCCAGAGGCCGTAGTGGATAGGTCCACTGATGCCATAGGTGTAGCCCGAAGACGCCGAGGCGTACATTGATGAAGCCCAAATCCACGTTGCGGTCATACTGGCCGCGGAGATTCCGAATCCGATTTTGTTGCCAGCGGTCATGTAACCGTCAGCGTTTTCATTTTTCTGGCCGATCTTTGTGGACACAAAAAATGTTCCACCATAGAAAAGGACCAATAAAAGTATGATGACCAAGGCGCTGAAACCGACCGTTTCCGGGTTGTTCACACGCCACCTCCTTCAAACGACGTAGTTGAGAATTGGCATCGTCCAGGTCTAACCTGAAACTCTTGATGCGTGGTTCGCACGTCTCATCCCGGGGAATACTCCACGAGGATTCGTTTAGCCGACGTACCTAAGCTCTACGCCCATCAACCACTTCCTTCACTCCAGTTACGTATCGTTTTATCTAGGCCGCATTTATCTCCCGGCGTGCAAAGTGCTGCCCCTTCTTCAGGACAGCACCGCCGTATGAATGCGTTTTTTCATTGACGAACTGAATTTCCATGAAAAATTACATTTAGAAATTCACGATTACTTAAAGGTTCACGTTCGTTCATTTGCCGTCTTGTGATCATCAAAAGATGCATCTAATTTTCAAGCGAATTTACAGCTATAAGTCGTGTCATCGGCACAGCGGCAACAGAAAAATTGCCTACATCATGCGGGTCTGACACGGAATGATTCGCGAAAACTGGAGGGCACAGATCATCCAACGACTTAGTCATCCTAGCATGTACCCAGTTTTCGAGTCTATAAGTCCCTCGATTCGTACTCGAATTCAGGTACTCAATCGACGGTTTATGCTGCAAAATTATGATAAATTTGGCGTGAAAAAAGACCTGAAAACTTTCAGTTTTCAGGTCTTTTTGAGAGATTCTACGGATTAATTCGAGGGGCGCCGATTACCCGCGCGCCATCGAATTCCTGCATCAATAAAGTCGTCAATTTCTCCATCAAGCACGGCTTGCGTATTTCCAACTTCGTGGTCGGTGCGCAGATCTTTAACCATTTGGTACGGGTTAAGAACATAGGACCGCATTTGATCGCCCCAGGAAGCCTTAACATCCCCAGCGAATTCCTTCTTCTGTGCGCTCTCTGCTTCTTTCTTCAGCAAAAGCAGACGTGACTGCATAACGCGTAAGGCCGCGGCCCGGTTTTGAATCTGGGACTTCTCATTCTGCATCGAGACCACAGTGCCGGTAGGAATGTGTGTCATGCGAACAGCAGAGTCGGTGGTGTTCACGCTCTGTCCACCAGGTCCAGAGGATCGGAAGACGTCTACGCGCAATTCCGACTCGGGAATCTCGATGGTGTCGGTCTGCTCAATCAAAGGCACAACTTCCACGGCTGCGAACGAAGTTTGACGACGTCCTTGATTATCAAACGGTGAAATACGCACCAAACGGTGGGTGCCAGCTTCCACCGACAGCGTGCCGAAAACGTAAGGAACATCGATTTCGAAAGTTGCTGATTTTAAACCGGCTTCTTCAGCATAGGAAGTATCCATCACGGTAGCTTTATATCCGTGTTTTTCAGCCCATCGCAGGTACATGCGCAGCAACATTTCTGCGAAATCTGCCGCGTCTACGCCACCTGCACCGGAACGGATCGTCACGACGGCACCACGTGAGTCGAATTCACCATTGAGCAAGGTGACGATTTCCAACTCTGCGAGGGCCTTCCGAATGGAGATCAACTCCTTGTCAGCTTCGGCGAGGGTCTCATCATCGTTTTCCATCTCGGCTAGTTCCACCAGCACTTCAAGATCTTCGATTCGTGTACGGATCTTGTTCAAGCGTTCAAGTTCCGATTGTCGGTGAGACAATTTGCTGGTGACAATCTGCGCGCTGGCCGGGTCGTCCCATAGGTCCGGCACGCCGGCCTCTTCGGAGAGTACGGCGATGTCGGCCTTAATTTGAGCAACGTCGCTCACGTCCTCAATCGCGGAGAAAGTGGATCGGAGCGAACGGATTTCAGCGGGGAAGTCAGTTTTTGCCATGGTTATCTAAGCCTACGCCATGCAGCCTAACGGCTTAAGTTCACGAAGCTAGCGACTCAGTACGGTGCGAGCGGTTGAGTTCACCTGAATGCTCACCCCAGACGGCACGATCCAACCAATAATTGGTGGTTGCACCGAACCGGTGAGTAAGAGCGTCGCACCCTGACCGTCAGGCAGAATCTGGACGGAACCGATCCGGAGGTTATCAATACGCTGTCCGGCATCCACATCCTGCAGGTATCGCTGAACTGCGGCCTGAACCTGTGAATGATTCAATTCAATACGTGGTTGGCCTCCGTCGCCGACGAACTCGAATTCGTCTACTGCCGCGACGATAGCGCCATCGGCAACCGATAAGAGTTGGCGTGCTTTGACGTTACAATCCCCGGGAAGACAATTTCTCGACAATTACC
>DNHA01000161.1 GCA_003486025.1 Micrococcaceae bacterium
CCAAAGAGCACGTGACCAGCTTCTGTGCACCGCCGACCGTCTGGCGGTTGCTCATTCAGGCAGATCTCGCTCTGCTGGAGACTCCCCCGGCCAAACTTGTATCAGCTGGAGAACCGCTGAATGCCGAAGTCATTGATCAGGTACAGCGCGCGTGGGGTCAAGTCATTCGAGATGGTTTTGGCCAGACCGAGACTACGGTGCAGATTGCCAATCCTCCGGGTGAACGCATCACCATTGGCGCCATGGGACGCCCCATGCCCGGTTACGACATCATTCTTCGAGATCCGGCCACCGGCGAAGAGGGCGATCTTGGCGAGATCTGTCTGGTGACCACCCCGCGTCCTTTGGGTTTAATGAAGGGCTATTTTGAAAACGAAGAAAAGACCGCGGAGGTTTTCCGTGACAACGTTTACCACACCGGCGATATCGCCGAACGTGATGGACACGGTGTCCTGACCTATGTGGGCCGCGCCGATGATGTGTTCAAGTCCAGCGACTACAAGCTCAGCCCCTTCGAGCTTGAATCCGTGCTGATTGAGCACCCCGGAGTTGGTGAGGCGGCCGTAGTGCCCGCGCCCGACGAATTACGACTCAGCGTTCCAAAGGCCTATATTGTCCCGGCCAACGGTTATGAGCCAACCGCCGAGCTAGCCGAAAGTATCTTGAGTTATTGTCGAGAGCATCTGGCAGCGTATAAACGCATACGCAGAATCGAATTCGCAGACCTTCCTAAGACGATCTCCGGAAAGATCCGCCGTGTAGAACTACGCAAGGCAGAGGAAGAGCTTCATAGTTCAGGCCAAGTTTCGGGTACCGAGTTCAGGGACACGGACTTTCCCTCATTACGTGCGAAAAAGGGATAACACCACCTCGCGCAGTAAGAAATGGTTCCACCAGAGCCCCGCCTATGCACTGCACCGGTGGAACCATTTTTCTTGACCAGCTCAACGTTTATTCAGCTTCGCATCAAGTGCCTGACGCACCCCGCGTGCCAGATAGAAGCCTGCATCTGAATACCAGAAGAACATGATGGTCCGGCGCCATCCGGTACCCGGTGTACCCGAGTTTTTCATCCAGCGATTTAATAGGGCTCCCGCCCCGATGGCCACTAGTGATGAAGAAATTAGCGCTGCAGGACTCCAGCCGGTGCGGTACACCAGCTTCATCACTCCCTTGGCTTTGGCCATTTCTTCTTCGAACGCGAGGTCTAGGCCTGCTGGCAGACTGTGCGGCAATTCGGTGAATCCTTCCGCCAGCGGTTCGCCGCGCATGTAGTCAACCATTTCTTCCGGCAACCCCAGCCCCTTCAGGAATAGCCTTAATCCGTCCAGACTGCGTAGCTTAGCTAATCGCACGATACCAGCGGCCGCTTCGGGCCAGAATCTTTCAAGTTCCAAAAGCTCTTCGGAATCCGCGGCATACAGTTGAGCCCCGAGTCTGCCTTGGAGCCGGGCAACCTCGCTGCCTGTGGCGGCCATGGGTACCGCACGGTCCTCGGTAGGCATCCAATATTCAACGACATTGCTGTCCTGGAATTGGAAAGTTTTTGCGCTGGCATGGACACTGATCCGGATGTAGCCTCCGGAGCTCTTCAGTTCGATGGCACGAAGGAGCTTCTGCCCCAGTCTGATTTCAACTGGCTCTCCTTCGCGGACGGCCAGGATCTTTTCCGCCTCTTGGCGAATCTTCCATACTCCTGGGTGCCCCAGCGAAGACAGCACCAACTCGCTGGCCAGCAGATGGGTTCCGGCCACAACTTGATTCCCCGAGATTGCCTCTGCTGCATCATCGTCACCGGTAACTTCCACCTCGGTACCGGCCACTACGGTGCCGTCAAGACTCAGTGCCTGAGCACCCACGGCTTCCAGCAACTCTTCTGCTATGTCCTCTATAGACAGCCCATGCTTGGCTAACCCGCCGGCCGCGGTTGCCACGAGCAAGGAACCTTGGCTGTCGGTGGCTAAATCTACCGGCACATAGGTCAGTTGGTCACTTAGCTGCGGCGCCCCCAGATAACCAATCAATCCAAGGGAATCTAGGGCTTCGAAGACCTTTCGTGCAGCGTCATTGTCGCGGGATTCGAACTCAAATCCGAGGGAGAGGAGGTCAAACGATTCGGTGTTCATTATCCACTTTCGCTGGGAATTGATCTGCTGCTTTCATCCTATGATTTTCAGGCGCGTAGGGAATCGATCTCCGTGCTGACTAACCGGCGGTCATGACCCGAGCTTTATAGACCAAAAGGAGGAGAGCACTTCGATTAAGTAGCCATACCTGCGCAATAAGCCTGAACTGCGCGGTGCAGCATTAAGTGCTCGCCCCGTAAACGCGATCGAGCCCCCGTCCGGCGTCTAACGCTGCGGACAGGGGCTCGATCGAAGTCAACGACCTGAAACGGTGTTGACTCATGTATTTAGTTTTTACTTAGCTGACTTACGAACCGGATCAGTCACGGTCTCTGCATGCTTGAGCTTCTTCTCTGCACGCTTTTCCTTGATGGACTTGCCAGGTTTCTTCGCGTCGCTTTTGCGTGGTGACTTGTTCGACATAATGTGCCGTCCTTGCCGGAAATGCTTTGCACTTCCAAAAAGTGGGGAGGGTACCCCTTAGCCCTAGCCTAGGATAATCGGAGATTTTTCTCTAGCTTTCGTCCGCCAGCGCAATGGATGTTGTAGGTGTCCGGGAAAATTATGGGGAAAACCCTCATCATTCCCACGGGATAACGACCGCTACGGCACAAGGGCTCGGCCAATGAAACCAACATGATTCCGAATTCCTTCACCGTCGCGTCAAATGGTGCAGGTTGTGCGCGAGCTAGGTCAATCGCGCGCCCTGGACCGGCGCTTCCTCGGCGTCCATCAAGAACAGGAACGGCTCCCGGGCATCATTGACCGTCGCCCTTTCGGCGAGGAGCGCGTGGACCTCTGTGGCCGCTTCGGGTTTCGCATCTGAGAAGTTGAATTCAAGGTTGATGAAGCTGTCCACATTTTCGCCCACGATCTGGGGCCCGCTTTATGCTTTGATCAGTCGATTTCCCACCAGTTTCGGCAGGCGCTTACGCGAAATTCGAACGGTCTTGGGCATGGCGTTCGGGTGATCCGGGTGCTGAGCCGTCGGTGAGTTCGCGTGGATTTCGCAGCGAACAGCAAAGCCTCCGGCTGACGGTGTACGCCGTCAGGCAGAGGCTGGGCTGGGTGCTTTGGTTAAGCTGCGAATTCGCTGCTCAATGATTGGGCACTAATTCTTATTTGGCGCTTTTACGCACTGGATCGCTGATCGTATCGGCGCTCTTCAGGCGCTTCTCGGCGCGTTTTTCCTTGATGGATTTTGCGGGCTTCTTCGCTTCGCCCTTGCGTGGTGACTTGTCCGACATGATGTGCCTCCTAGCTGGAAATGCCGTGCACTTCCAAAATATGGGGAAAGTACCCCTTGGCCCCATCCTACGGCGCTTAGACCGGAGGCTGAACCACTGGTCGCAAATAGCTGGCGTGGCGCAACGAAAACTGCGCCCCGCAAACCGGAAAGGTCCGCGGGGCGCAGCTTGGAAGTACTTGAAGAACTATTACTTGCCCAGGTACTTCTCAAAACCTGCTGGCAGGTTCAAGCTCGAAGGATCAAAGTCCTCCTGCGCACCCTGGCCGAAAGCCGCTCCAGCAGGTGCCGAAGCCTTCTTGTTCTTCGCCTCAAGCTCGGCCTGTGCGGCCTTGGCTGGGTTGCCGAACTTCTGCTGCGGCTTTTTGCCCTTGCCCTTGGCCTTCGCCTTACGCGCGGCACCCTTGCCGGAGCCCGGCATACCTGGCATGCCGCCGCCGGCGGCCATCTTCTTCATCATCTTCTGCGCTTCGGTGAAGCGTTCGAGCATCTGGTTGACCTCGGAGACCGCAACGCCGGAACCCTTGGCGATACGCGCACGGCGCGAACCGTTGATGATCTTCGGAGCCACACGCTCATGCTGGGTCATCGAGCGGACGATGGCCTCAACGCGGTCAATCTGGCGCTCGTCGAACTGTTCCAGCTGCTGGCGGGAGATCTGCGAGCCGGGCATCATGCCCAGCAGCTTCTTCATCGAGCCCATCTTCTTGATCTGGGCCATCTGGGCGAGGAAGTCGTCCAGGGTGAAGTCTTCCTGGTCGGCGAACTTCTTCGCCATCCGCTCGGCTTCGCCCTTGTCCCAGTTCTTCTCAGCCTGTTCGATGAGCGTCATCACGTCGCCCATGTCCAGGATGCGTGAAGCCATGCGGTCCGGGTGGAAGATCTCGAAATCGTCCAGGTTCTCACCGGTGGAGGCGAACATGACCGGCTTGCCGGTAATCGAGGCTACCGACAGGGCGGCGCCGCCACGGGCATCGCCATCGAGCTTGGACAGCACGACACCGGTGAAGTTGACGCCCTCTTGTAAGGCCAGTGCGGTATTAACCGCGTCCTGGCCGATCATTGCATCGATGACAAAGAGGACTTCATCCGGGTTGATGGCGGCGCGGATGTTCGCGGCCTGATTCATCATCTCGGTGTCCACGCCGAGTCGGCCGGCGGTATCCACGATGACAATGTCGTGGAGCTTGGCCTTGGCTTCGGCAATGCCGTCACGGGCTACGGAGACCGGATCGCCGGTAGCGGTATCAAATTCCGAGGAAACGCCCGGGTGCGGTGCGTAGACCGGAACGCCAGCGCGCTCACCATTGATCTGCAGCTGCTTGACCGCGTTGGGACGCTGCAGGTCGCAGGCCACCAGCAGCGGTGTGTGGCCTTCGGCCTTCAGGTGCTTGGCGAGCTTGCCGGCAAGGGTGGTTTTACCAGCACCCTGCAGACCGGCGAGCATGATCACCGTGGGAGGATTCTTTGCCAGGTTCAACCGGCGGGTTTCGCCGCCGAGGATGCCAACGAGTTCCTCGTTGACGATCTTGACAACCTGCTGGCCCGGGTTCAGCGACTCGGAAACTTCAAGGCCCAGTGCGCGTTCTTTCACCTGGGCTACGAAGGCGCGAACCACCGGTACTGCGACGTCGGCATCCAGCAGGGCGCGACGGATCTCGCGGGCTGTACCGTCAATGTCTGCCTCGGAGAGGCGACCCTTGCCACGCAGGTTCTTGAAGGTAGCTGTCAGGCGATCGGAAAGTGAATTAAACACGTGCCGGGCACTTCTTTCGATAGGTCGTATGGTGCGTATCAAAAAACCGCACAGGACTCGACTTATAAGAATATCAACAATCGGGCCAGCGGCTAACCGCTCCCACACCAACACCAGCATTTTCTTCGAAGATCACTGTGCAGTGGAACTCGATTCCAAAGCTCGCTGGCAATACCGGCATGCCTCTCAGTCCTGCGCGTTGTGCATGCCACAATAAAAATGCCAGAGGTGCCCACCAGCGCTCTGCTTGGAGAAAAAGCCCCCTAACCACGGCAGGAGGAGCCAGTGACAGGTATGTTTCAGCGCGGCGCGCAGGCCTACGCGTGGTTGCTGGATTACCTGTATGCCGGTGCGTGGCAGTTGCGTGCGCTGCTGCCTACAAGTCTTGCAAAGCAGTTGCGCACGGATACCGGTGCGCACACGGAGCATATTGTGCTGATTACGGGCATCTGGGAAAGCTG
>DNHA01000120.1:0-5704 GCA_003486025.1 Micrococcaceae bacterium
ACATCCAAGGTACGTGGACCGTGGACACCCTCAACGCGTTCCAGCTCGATATCACTGGTGGCCGAAGGACCTGAAATCCACGTCAAGGGACGGGTAATGGTCAGCCGCGGCATCGCCTCGGGAAGCAGCTGCACAATGCTGGAAACCGGAACGATGCACAGATGATGATCCGGAACCAGCGAGATCGCACGGCGGCCCTGATCGGGTTCGCCGTCCAGAACGATGGTTCCCGACTCGGCAATGGAGACCCGTGAAGAGGTCACTACCGCGCTGGTTGCATCCAGCTCGGCCACGGTAAGCCGTGCGCCTGGAGCGTCGGCAAGCTGGGCCACACCCTGCGGCAGATTGGACAGCCACTGCTGATCCAACCCGTGAGGGTAGACCACAGAATTCGCGTTCTTCAGTTTCAAAGCGACAAACTCGGGGATCTGCGCGGTCTCGATCACCTCAACGCCGGCCTTGTAGTCGAGCAGCCGGTCAACAAGCAGCTCGATCAGTTCTTCTTCCGGCATCTGGGAACTCGTGCGGTATTCGCGCGGAGTTTCCTCGGCTACCGGTGCGTCGGACAGCGCCGAGCGGATGCGGCCGAGGATTTCTTCTTTGGCGCTCACTTGGACTCCTTCTGGTCACTCCACCAGTCGCGGAAAGACTTGTTTGGCGGGGCAGGGATATCGCGGCTCTGGGTCCAGCCCGCTGCGATGCCCGGAAGCTTCTTGATCTTCTTGTCCTTGCCTGCCATCAGCCGGCCCAGCGGAAGTGCCTTTTCCAGCAGGCCAATGTTCTTGCCCTTGCCCAGTGCCCAGGATCCGCCCTTCATCAGCAGGTCCATTTGGGTCGGAAGCTTATGGGTTTCACGCTTGGCATCCACATCTTCACCACGCAGGTGAACGAGTATCTCCGGGATGTTGATCTTCACCGGGCACGCGTCATAGCAGGCGCCGCACAGCGAGGAAGCGTAGGGCAATGAGCCGTTATCTTCGGCTTCGATGCCTGTCATCAAGGGGGAGAGGATCGCACCGATGGGGCCCGGGTAGGTTGAACCGTAGGCGTGGCCCCCGGTGCGCTCATAGACCGGGCAGACATTCATGCATGCCGAGCAGCGGATGCAGTTCAACGCGGTGCGCCCAAAACGGTCCGACAAGGCGCGGGTGCGTCCGTTATCCAACAAGACGATGTGCACGTTCTGCGGCCCATCATCTTCGGTGACACCAGTCCACAGCGAGGTGTAGGGGTTCATGCGCTCGCCGGTGGAAGAACGTGGAAGCAGTTGCATGAAGACTTCCAGGTCTTCCCACTGCGGGAGGACTTTTTCGATGCCCATCACGGTAATGAGGGTTTCTGGAAGGGTCAGGCACATTCGCCCGTTGCCTTCGGATTCCACCACTCCCAGCGTTCCGGTATCTGCCAGTGCAAAGTTCGCTCCGGAGATGGCGACCTTGGAGGCGAGGAATTTCTTGCGAAGGTGGGAGCGGGCCGCCTCGGCCAGCTTGGCTGGCTCATCGGTAAGGGTTGGGTCTACCCCGGGCATTTCCTTCAAGAAGATATCGCGTACCTGGGTGCGGTTCTTGTGGATTGCGGGCACCAGGATGTGGCTTGGTTTATCGTGGCCCAGCTGGACAATCAGTTCGGCGAGGTCGGTTTCAAAGGCTTCGATGCCTTCGGTTTCGAGGTGCTCGTTCAGGCCAATTTCCTGGGTGGCCATGGACTTGACCTTGACCACCTCGGTGGACCCGGTTGCTTTGACCAGTTCCGTGACGATCTTGTTCGCCTCGGACGCATCCCGCGCCCAGTGGACGATGCCGCCGCGGGCGGTGAAGTTCTTTTCGAACTGCAGCAGCAGCTCTTCGATATTGGCCATGGCGTTGTTCTTGATGGCCGCGCCGGAGTCGCGCAGATCGTCCCAGTCGGGAAGTTCGCCAACAACTTTGAGCCGTTTATCGCGAATGGTGTGGGTCGCGTGGCGCAGATTTTTGCGCATCTGGGTATTGCCCAGTTCGCGGTGTGCGGCCTGCGGGAATGGCTCTTCTTCGTAGAGGTTGCCATGTCCGGGTGCTGGCATGCCGAGGAATACCTGGGTCACAGTGTCACCGTCTCTTCCATGGTGCTAGCCAGAATATCGGCTAGGTGCAGGGTTTTGGGTTTGGCACCGGTGCGCGAAAGTCCGCCACCGATGTGCATCAGGCAGGAGGCGTCGCCGCCGGCGCAGGCCGAAGCGCCGGTGGAGCAGATGTTCTTCACCTTGTCTTCGAGCATGGCCGAGGAAACATCGGCATTCTTGATCGAGAAGGTGCCGCCGAAGCCGCAGCACTGGTCGGCTTCCGGCAGTACCTCGACGTTGATTCCGCCGACGGTCTTGAGCAGATCCAGCTGGCGGTCGCCAAGCTGCAGCGAACGCATGCCGTGGCAGGACGGGTGGTAGGTGATGGTGTCGGGGAAGTAACTGCCCAGCTGCTGCGCTGCATCAGTTATTCCCAAAACGTCAACGAGGAGCTGAGAGAGTTCGTACGTACGATTGCCCACCGCTACCGCGCGTTCCTTCAGCTCGGGTTTGCCCAGGCGTTCGGCCAGGCGGGGGTGCTGGTGCTTCACCGAAGCGACGCAGGAACCCGAGGGCGCCACCGCGACATCGTAGTCATCGGTATCAAAGGCATTGACGTGGTTTTCCACCACAGGCAGGGCTTCAGGCATATACCCGGAATTGATGTGCATTTGCCCACAGCAGGCCTGAGCCTTGGGAAATACGACTTCATGGCCCAAGCGTTCCAGGATTTTCACGGTCGACTTGGCGGTTTCGGGGTACATGGCATCCACGATGCATGTGGCAAAGAGAGCAATCCGCATAGTAATAACTCTTTCGAAGTGTGGTCTGACCATACTATGCGTTGAACTTTCTATAAGTCAAGACTTGTTGTGATGGCCCTCACCTTGTACGCTTGGTGGTCGGACCACATATGGTCAGACCAACTTCGAGTAAGGACGCCCACACCGTGTTTACACCAACAACGGATCCTGTAGCAGGAAGTGTTGCGATCTCGGCACTTATTGCTCTGATCCCACTTCTCACCTTCTTTATTTTGCTGGCGGTGGTCAAAACCAAGGCGCACGTTGCCGGTCTTGGCTCCTTGGCAGTTGCCATCATCATCGCAATTTTCGGCTGGCAGATGCCGGTCGGGATGGCGCTCAACTCGGGCGTGATGGGCATGGTCTTCGGCGCCTTCCCGATCGTCTGGATCGTTGTGATGGCCATCTTCCTCTACCAGGTGACGGTCAAATCCGGTCGCTTCGAGGATCTGCGCCGCGTCTTTGACGTAATCGGCGGCGGAGACGTCCGCATCCAAGCGGTACTGATTGCCTTCTGCTTCGGTGGCTTGCTCGAAGCGCTGGCGGGATTCGGTGCCCCGGTGGCGATTACCGCGACCATGCTGCTGGCTCTGGGGCTGGCCCCGCTGCGTGCAGCCTGCGCGGTACTGATCGCCAATACCGCTCCGGTGGCCTTCGGCGCCGTGGCTATTCCCATCACCACCGCTGGTGCACTGACCGGAATCCCGGCCGCAGACATTGGCGCCGTAGTTGGCCACCAGTCACCGCTGCTGGCATTGTTTGTTCCTTCGATTCTGGTGTTGGTGATCGATGGCTGGCGAGGCATGCGCCAGACACTTCCAGCCACCCTGACCATTGGTCTTTCCTTCGGCATTGCCCAGTGGCTTTGCGCGACCTACTTCTCCTACGAACTGACCGACATTGTTGCTTCGCTCGTTGGTTTGGCCGCTGCCGTTATACTGCTTCGTTTCTGGACTCCGAAGGGTGCCGATGAGGCCCGCCAGCGTGTGCTGACAGCGGAAGCAGCCGCAGAACCTGTTGAGCGTAATCAGAAGCTTCACGGAGCCAACACCTGGATGGCTTTGTTCCCTTACCTGCTGGTCATCGTGATCTTCGGTGTGGCCAAGCTGTGGAAGCTGGGCGTCGATATTCCCAAGTGGCTGGCAAGCACCGACATCAAGTTCGGTTGGCCAGGACTGCACGGCAACATCTTGAATGCCGCCGGCGAACCAGTATCATCCACGATCTACAACTTCCAATGGCTATCATCGCCTGGCACCTTGTTGCTGATTACCGGCGTGATTGTTGCCTTTGTTTACTCGCGTAATACCGGCAATGGTGAATATGCGATGACCTTTGGCGAAGGTCTGGCCGAAGTTGGCAAGACCATCTACAACATGCGATACGCAGCGCTGACCATCCTGTCGGTTCTGGGACTGGCTTACGTCATGAACCTGTCGGGACAGACAATCACCGTGGGTACCTGGCTTGCCGGTGCCGGTGGATTCTTCGCATTCCTCTCGCCAATCCTGGGCTGGATCGGTACCGCAGTAACCGGTTCCGACACCTCGGCTAACGCACTGTTCGCCAAGCTGCAGCAGACTGCCGGCGTAAATGCCGGGATCGACCCAACCCTGCTGGTTGCCGCAAATACCTCCGGCGGCGTGGTCGGCAAGCTGATCTCGCCGCAGAACCTGGCCATCGCCGCCACCGCGGTAAAGATGGAGGGCCAGGAGTCGGTCATCCTGAAGAAGGTCGCTGGCTGGTCCGTTGGCATGCTGCTGGTACTTTGCACCCTGGTTTACCTGCAGTCCACCCCGGTGCTGTCCTGGATGCTTCCATAATCGAGTTCAAGGCTAAAATGGTCTACTGATGTCTATAAATCCAGCTCCGCGTGCGTACCAAGTAGTCCTCGACTCAATCGAGGCCGACCTGCGCTCGGGAAAACTCGCGCTAGGGGACCAGCTCCCCGGCGAGCGTGCGCTCGCGGAGCAGCATCAGATTTCTCGTGCCTCGGTACGTGATGCCATCAGAATTCTTGATGTGCTGGGTTTGGTGAAGACCTCCACAGGATCCGGACCAAATTCGGGTGCCGTAATCATCTCCAATCCCGCCGCCGGAATCTCGCAGGCCCTGCGAATGCACTTGGCTGCAAAAGGGATCAACGTCCGCGAGATCGTTGAGTCGCGTATTTTGCTGGAAACGTGGGCCGCGCAGATGCCTCCACGTAACCCGCTCCATGCGCAGCAGGTCATTGATCGAACCGCGGTGTTGATTATGCGCATGGATGACGCGCAGCTATCTCGCGAGGAATTTCACCGCATCGATGCAGAATTCCACGTGCTGTTAGCCTCCATGGCGGGAAACACCGTGGTGGAGTCGATGATGGAATCCTTGAGGCATTCGATCAGCCATTATGTTGCTGAATCGATTCCCAACGACGAATCTTGGCAGCCGGTCGTGCGTGTGCTTCGACGCCAGCACAAGGCGATCCATCACGCTTTCGCCACTAACCAGCGCGAACGTGCTGCGCAGCTGATAGAAGAACACATCACCTGGTTCTACTCGCAGACGCGCTAAGACCGCTTTGAAAGCCGTAGCCCTCGACTCTGTCGAATCGAGGGCTACGGCTTTCGCTGTAACGACTATGCGTTTTTGGAAAATTTAGTACTCATTTCCCGGGTGCCAGCCGAGACTACTGCTCGCGATACTCACTGGGTACGGTCCGGCTGGTTCCTCTGCTCAAGAATGGANNGAATTAACTCGTTCCTCGGACATAAACTTTTCCGGATGCGCAACCACCGCGTACGGAGTATCGCAGTGGCGACAGATCCACTCTGTCATCGGGCCTACGGGCATTACGCATCCCATAGCGACTTCATCA
>DNHA01000120.1:5714-6494 GCA_003486025.1 Micrococcaceae bacterium
CATCATCGCCAGGGGCACTGGAAGGCATGCCCCACAGAGCTTTTCGAGGATTACCTTCGCCGCACTCTGGACAGGGTGGAGCAACGGCAAGTATCTGTCGTAGTCGGGTCTTCGTTGGCCCATGCACTAAATCATGGCATTGGCCGCAAAGCAGCCCTGCAGCGTCCACATGATCTTGAATGTCCCAGTTTAGATTCTCCCCAGGCGGACGGAAGAAATGCACACTGGTTTCCGTATCAACATCACGGCCGCATCCATCGCACAGCGGTACATCGTCATATTCCCTCTGCAACAGAGTAAGTACGTGAACCGCGTCATTCGCATCAAAAACGGATTCCGGGTTGCAACGTCCTGCACTGACAATCACCGGCCGCGGTTCCTTAGTGAGCTTGATGAGTGATTTCAATACACGCTTGGCGGTGGAGATGCTCAGTGCCTTGGAAGAGCGGGGCAGTCCGGAATCAATCATGGACTCCAGCTCATAGAGCGAAATGGGATCTGAAAAGACCGCAAGTTGGTCGACCCAAACTTTTTCCTCGTCGACGTGAGTGACGGTTTCCAAAGCACTTACTAGCGGCGGTGTCGTGTTCAAGACCGTCAACAGCAGTGAACCAGGAAGAACGTCTTCACCGAGATTCCACTCCCGAGTGCCTACATCGCCTTTGGCCAGTGAGACTGCTGCACCTATCGTGGAATTCTTATCTTCCCAGCAGTAGTACATGGACTGGGCTGGTGCCAACGACTTCGGTAGGTCGTAGTCCGTAGCTGAGTGAAGTCGGT
>DNHA01000082.1:0-1499 GCA_003486025.1 Micrococcaceae bacterium
TGGCACTCGGCGTGGGATTGGTCGCCGGCGGCGCGGTCAACCCGGCTATGCTCGTGGCGATTTTCATCTCCAACATTCCCGAGGCACTGGCCAGCACCGCGGCGCAAAAAGCGGCGGGCAAAAAAGCTGGGGGCATCTTTGCGCTCTGGGGAACGGTGACCGTTGCCGCCGGAATTTCAGCCTGGGCCGGGTACGCGCTGCTCTCGCTGACCGATCCGGCAATTACCGCATTTGCGATTGCGCTGGCCGCCGGCGGCATCCTCACCATGGTCTCGGACACGATGATTCCCGAGGCCTGGAAGGTGGAGCACGACTACACCGGGCTGATTGCTACCGCCGGGTTCCTCACCGCCTTCGCGGTGCACACCGTCGCCTGAGCGCGCTACTTGGTAGCGTCCAAGCGCTTGCGTTCGGCCGCCACGTCGAAGTCCGCTTTCGGCCACTGCGGGTCGATGCTGCGCAGCGTGTGCAGCAGCAGTTCGGCCACGCACAGCCGCGCCCGCCATTTCTGATCCGCCGGAATCACGTACCACGGGGCGCTTTCGCTCGCGGTGCGTCCGATCGCGACTTCATAGGCGCGCTGGTACTGATCGAACAGCAGCCGGTCATCCACGTCCCCCGGAGCGTACTTCCAGTGCTTGTCCGCCCGGTCCAGGCGCTCGCTCAGCCGCTCATATTGCTCTTCGCGGCTGATGTGCAGCATCACCTTGTGCAAATGGATGGAGCGCGCTTGCAGGCGTCGTTCAAATTCGACGATCTTCGGGTACCGCTGCTCAATTTCCTGCTCGCTGCTGAGCTTCTGCACCTTGTGGATCAGCACGTCTTCATAGTGCGAGCGGTCAAAAACGCCGATGATCCCGGGGGCCGGCAGCCGGTTTTCCACCCGCCAGAGGAAGTCGTGGGCCAGCTCGTCTTTGGTCGGTGCCTTAAACGCGTGGTGTTCCACGCCTTGCGGGTCGAACATGCCCATCACATGGCGCACGATCCCGCCCTTGCCGGAGGTATCCATGCCTTGGAGGACCAGCAGCAGTGAGTCGGTCAATTCCCCGTGCAGCGCGGCGGCGAACAGCCGTTCTTGCAGATCGGCGGCCTCCGCGGCCATCTGGGCCATCCGCTGCGCGGCAGCGGCTTTATCCTGCGGTGCATCCTTCGGCCACCAGTCGGGCTTTTTGGTGGCACGGGTGGACAAGTCCACCTCTCCCACCACGCGCAAGGCATCAACGAGGTTCTGCGCGTATTCGCTCATTAGGTTCCCAACTCACGGCACGGACGTTGCTTGTTAGCCTACTGGTCGCCGCGGCTATTTGAGAAGCACTCTGTCTTGACCACGATGGGGCCTCGGATGATTCAGTTCGCAAGGATTAGCTCTGGGTAGCTTTGGTCATCGCACGGCGCAGATACTCTTCGTGGTCATAGTCACCACGGACGAAATTCGCCAGATTTTCGACGTCGTCGCGATTCGGTTCCCAACCTTCATGCCAGGACGCCGCGAATGACTG
>DNHA01000082.1:1505-6206 GCA_003486025.1 Micrococcaceae bacterium
TGGACGATGGAATTGCGGGTTTCACTGTCCAGGCCCGCAAACAGCTCGGGCCACCACAGCTCGAGATCAAGAATTCTAGGCATCCCTGCGCTCCCTTCGGCTATGGTTCTATTTTACCGTCTTTGTGCAGCTAATTGGCGGTTTTGCACTAGCTGAAACAGCCACATCCAGCAACGGAAAACCCGTGTGCCAATTGCTTGCGGCACACGGGTTTTGCACAAAGTCGCTTAGGCGCGGGCACGCCATTCTTCGAGGAACATCGAGATGCGTCCCACCGCGTCGGTCAGATCGCGCACATTGGGCAAGGTGACCAGGCGGAAGTGATCGGGTTTAGGCCAGTTGAACGCGGTGCCCTGGGTGATCAGGATCTTCTGCGCCTTGAGCAGCTCGAGCGCGAACTTCTCATCGTCGTGCATCGGGTAGACCTCGGGGTCCAGCTTCGGGAACATGTACAGGGCCCCCTGGGCCTTCTGCACGCTCACTCCGGGAATTGCCTGCAAGAGGTCGTAGGCGGCATCGCGCTGTTCCTTCAGGCGTCCGCCGGGCAGGATCAGGTCGTTGATCGACTGGTAGCCGCCCAACGCGGTCTGGATCGCGTGCTGCGCCGGAACGTTGGCGCACAGGCGCATGTTGGTCAGCAGGTTGATGCCTTCGATGTAATTGGTCGCCTTATGCCGCGGACCGGAAATCGCCATCCAGCCGGCCCGGAATCCGCAGACCCGGTAGGCCTTGGACAGCCCGGAGAAGGTGAGCACCAAAACGTCGTCGGCCAGCGCGGCGGTGTTGATGTGCACCGCATCGTCGTAGAGGATCTTCTCGTAGATCTCATCGGAGAACACGATCAGGTTGTGCTTGCGTGCCAGCTCCAGGATCCCCTCCAGGGTGTCCTTCGGGTAGACCGCGCCGGTGGGGTTGTTGGGATTGATGATCACGATGCCCTTGGTGCGATCGGTGATCTTCGCTTCCATATCCTCCAGGTCCGGCAGCCAGCCCTCCTCTTCGACGTTGAGGTAGTGCACCGGGGTGCCGCCGGCCAGCGAAACCGAGGCGGTCCACAGCGGGTAGTCGGGTGCCGGGATGAGCACTTCGTCGCCGTTGTTCAGCAGCGCGTTCAGGCTCAGCGTGATCAGTTCGCTCACGCCGTTGCCGAGGTAGACGTCGTCGACGCCGATGGTCTGGATGCCGCGGGTCTGGTAGTACTGCGAGACCGCGGTGCGTGCCGAAAGGATGCCGCGCGAGTCCGAGTAGCCCTGCGCGTTGGGCAGGTTGCGGATCATGTCCACCAGCACCGCGTCCGGTGCCTCGAAGCCGAAGGTGGCGGGATTGCCGATATTCAGCTTCAGGATGCGGTGCCCCTCGGATTCCATGCGCTGCGCATGTTCAAGCAGGGGCCCGCGAATGTCGTAGAGGACGTTGTGGAGCTTCGTGGATTGCTTGAATTCTGCCATGGGTTCACTTTCTCATGTTTGGCACGCGCCGCGCGCCTTCGGGTCTGCTGATGACCTGCCGGGGTGGCGCTACTGCGTGAGGATCTTAAACCTGCCGGCGGCGGCCGCCGGGTCCAGCGCATCGGCGCCGGTGACCATTCGGTTGATGCCGATCAGCGCGGTTTGGTCAATTTTTTTGGTGACGGAGTTGATCAGGTTTTGTGCATCCTGGTCCAGCTCTGCCGCGGCCAGCGGCACCACGGCTTTGGCGTCAAAAATCTTCTCGCTGCCCTCGATGATCTTGAAGCCCTCATCGCCGATGATGGCATCGGCCGAGTCCAGTACCACTACCCGGTTCAGCGAGACACGCAGCTGGTTGGCCAATTGCGCGGCGGGAACGGTCTTGAAGCGTGGTTTAGTGCAGCCCGCGTCAGCCAGCGCCTCGGTCAGCGCCGGGGTTTGCGGTGCCACCCCAATGATTTCAAGCTTCTGGCAGTTGGCGGCCAGGCTCGGAACCGAATCCACGCCGTGGCTGGTGGCCTCCGCGGCGCTCATCACCAATACCGGGGTGCTCAGTGCATCGCTTTGCTGCAAGGCGCGCACGGCCGGATCGGCGGTTCTGAACCCGTCGACGGTGCTGCTGTCCGCGGTGGAGATGGCCAGATCAGCCTCTGCGCCGAGCACCTGCTGGTACGGGTTGCCGCTGGGTTCGGACTCGGTGACCTGGTACCCGGCCGAGCGCAGCGCCTCGGCATAGATGGTCCCCAGCGTCAGCTCCGTGGCCGAGGTGCCGCTGGCCACCGAAATACTGATGTTCTTGGACTGCGTCACCGGGTCGGGATCACCGCCGGTGCAGGCGGTCAAAGACAGCGTCACGGCCAGGGCCAGCGCGCCGAAGGTGGCGGTTTTAGGTAAGTTCATCTCCCCTAGATTCTAGGCCAGGCAGCTGGTTTTGCAGTTCAGCGCACGCCGGAGCCGGTTAAAGACAGGATCATATCCACCCGCTCGATCCGGTTCAGCGCCTTGATTTCTTCCCGGGTAAACCAGGCGGCCTGGCTGGTGGAACCGGCAACTTCATGGCGCAGCTGGCCGCCGAGCAGCTTGGCCCGGTAGGTCACGGCCACGGTCTGCATCGGGCAGCCATCGCCCGAATACCGCCGGGCGGCCGGGATGATGCCGGTGGTGACGTCGAGCAGGGAAAGGTTTCCGACGCTGTAGCCGGTCTCCTCGTACACCTCGCGGATCGCCCCGTCGATGGCTTGCTCGCCTAGGTCGATGCCGCCTCCGGGCAGTGACCAGCGCGGGGTGAACTTCGCGTCGCGGTGGCGCATATCCCACAGCGTCAGCAATACCTTCTCCTCGTGTTCAACCAGGACGTAGGCCGCCAGTCGGGTGTCAAAGGGTTCACCGGTGGATTCAGAACGTCGAGTCATACCCTAAATATATCGACGATTGCGCTCCTTCGCGGCAGGCGAGCGCCACGGGCGCGGATCAAAACACCCAAACATTTCAACGAACGGCACCGGGTATGGTGAAATATTCTTATGTCATCGCACCCAGAGCCACCTTTCGGCAACGATCTCGACGAGATTGATCGAATCATCATCGACGAGCTGGTCAGCAATGCCCGGATCTCCAATGCGACGCTGGCGCAGCGTGCGTCGATCGCCCCGTCCACCGCGTTGCTGCGCACCCGTTCGCTGGTGGACCGCGGAATCCTCACCGGCTACCATGCCGAGGTCTCGCTGCCCGCGGTGGGACGCACGGTGCAGGCGCTGATCTCCGTGAAGCTGCGCGCTCACGATCGCGAAAAGATCGACACCTTCCGCGAACGCATTCCTGCCTTGCCCGAGGTCTTGTCGATGTTCCACGTCTCCGGTGCCACCGACTACATGCTGCATATTGCGGTGGGCTCCACCGAGGCCCTGCGCGACTGGGTGCTGGACAATCTGGCGACCGACGAATCCGTGGGGCACACCGAAACCACCTTGGTCTTTGACCACCAGGTGGGTAACCGCGGCCCGCTTCCGGTGAGCGGCGACTGAATTCCTGCTGGACCCAGCAAGCACAAGACCCGCATCCTTTGCCAGGATGCGGGTCTTGTGCTGTATGGCGGTAATTTCTAGGCGCGGCGGCGCTGCATCACGGCGTCGAGGTTCAGCTTCGCCTTGCTGGAGGTTGCCGCAGTGCCCGGTGCTGCCTCTGGGGCCGCACTGGGGGTGGCAGCCGCCGCGGGGGTGGCCGCTTCGGTGGGCTGGGGGTCGGCCTTGGCTCCCACGGAACTGATGGCCGCGCGTTCCTCGGCGGAAACCTCGGCAGCCAGACGCTTGGCGTCCTGATCGGCCTTCAAGCTGATGTGCTTGGTGGGACGCAGCGGAACGGATACCGGAATCGGCTCCGGACGGACCCGAGCGGAAATTTCGCGCTGGGTGGCTTCACGCACCGCCACGTAGGTGGGCTTGGGAATATTTGTCGGCTCCCAGGTGGCAGGCTGCTTCACGCCGCCATCTCCGCGGGCCACCCGCACTGCCTCGGAGCGCAGCTCTTCGGCGGTGATTGCCGGAGCGCGTCGCGCGGATCCCGGGCGGGCATCGAACACCTGATCGGCGCCGTGCTTGCGGATGATCACCTGGTTGGCTTGATCGGCGAAGGCCGGAGTGTCCAGCGCGCGTTCGCGGGTAGCTTCGAGGTGCTCGAGCAGCTTGCGGTTGCGGTCGAGCACCGCCAGTGCCCGCAGCGAGGCCACGGAGCCAAGGGCCACCAGGAAAAAGAGGCCGACGGTGGGGAAAGTTAGCGCGGTAAAGGGAGCCAGCACCAGGCCGACCAGAGTGGCGGCCACGGCCAGCAGGCCGAGCAGCGCGATGGCTAGGCGCCCATAGCGCACACGGATCTTGAGGCCTGCCGCGGCAGGCTGCTGCTGCGGTACGCTCTGTGACGTGTTAGCCATAGGGGTCCTCCCACACCGAGTGAACGGTCAAATTCAGTGAAGCCCAACGGTGGGCTTCATCAGTCAACACTATGCAACCGGCGGGGCATCAACTGGCAGATTTCGCGGTGTGTCTACAAGAATTCGCAAGTCGTAGTGGGTTCTTGCGTGCTTCGGGCCCGCGGGCGAGTCAATCAGCGCGATTATTCGCAGATACGTTCTAACATGCTTGAGGTGAGTTCCTCGCGGTTTAGCGCAAATGTTCGATGATCGCGCCAGGCACCGTCGATATGCAGAAACCCCTTGCGCACCCCCTCGTCGCGGAAACCTAGCTTCTGCACCACGCGC
>DNHA01000269.1:0-772 GCA_003486025.1 Micrococcaceae bacterium
TTCGCGGTACTCACCGGCCACGTTCTAGAGGCTTCCTTGGGGTACTTCATCAACCCCATCGTCGCGATTGTCCTGGGCGTCATCGTCTTGAAGGAAAAGCTCAGCCGCCTGCAGTGGCTCTCCCTGGCCGTTGCCGCGCTTGCAGTCATCGTGTTGACGGTCGGTTTGGGACGGGTCCCCTGGATCTCCTTGGGCTTGGCTTTTTCCTTCGGATTTTATGGACTGGTCAAAAATCAGGTCGGCAAAAGCGGCACCGCTTTGGGTGCGCTCACCATGGAAACGCTGCTGCTGACCCCGCTATCGCTCATTTTCCTGGGCTGGACGATGCTCCACGGCACCTCGGTGTTCAACTCCGTGAACGTCCCGGCCTTTGCCTTGCTCGCAGTCAGCGGCATTATCACTGCGGTGCCGCTCTTGCTCTTTGGCGGAGCGGCCCGCCGCCTTCCGCTGAGCACCCTGGGCTCCTTGCAATTCTTGGCACCGATTATGCAGTTCATTCTCGGCCTGCTGGTATTCGGTGAGTCGATGCCCGCGGAGCGTTGGATTGGCTTTGCGCTGGTCTGGGTAGCGGTAGTGCTCATTGTTTTGGACATGGTGCGAACCCCGCGCGTTGGCCCCGGGCCCGAACCCAAAAAAGTCACTTGATCAACGCGGTCATTAAACAGCACTGGGGCTGGTTCGTTGATGAACCAGCCCCAGTGCTATTTAATCAAGCGTGCTTGCGGATCGCCGCTTCGAGAACGTCAAATGCTTCGCTGAGCAGCTCGTCACC
>DNHA01000269.1:808-6011 GCA_003486025.1 Micrococcaceae bacterium
GATCACCAATGGCGGGAGCAGGCGCACCACATTGCCGTAGGTACCGCAGGTGAGGATCAGAACCCCTTCTGCGAGGCATTCCTCGGCAATCTTCTTGGTCAGTGCGGCATCTGGCTCCTTGCCGCCGGCCTTGACGAATTCCATCGCGACCATTGCGCCACGTCCACGGATGTCACCCAGTGCGGAGACTTCCTTCTGGACCGCACTGAAGCGAGTGAAGAACTGTTCTTCGATCTGACGGGCTCGCCCGGCCAGATCCTGTTCCTCCATGAACTTGATGCTCTCCAGCGCTGCTGCCACTGCCACGGGGTTGCCACCGTAGGTGCCGCCCAGTCCGCCACCATGGACCGAGTCCAGTAGTTCGGCGCGGCCGATCAGGCCGGACAGCGGCATGCCGCCAGCGATGCCCTTGGCCACGGTCACCAGATCAGGTTCGATACCTTCAATGTCCGAGGCGAACCATGCGCCCGAGCGGGCGAAGCCTGCCTGGACCTCGTCAGCGATGAACACGATGCCGTTTTCCTTGGCCCACTCTGCCACGCGTGGCAGGAAGCCGGTGGCGGGAACGATGAAGCCGCCTTCACCCTGGATCGGTTCGATGATGATCGCGGCGATCTGGTCTCCGCCAATCTGCTTCTCCATGGCCAGGATCGCGCGCTCTGCCGCTTCCTTGCCTGAGATGTTGGGGTTTTCCTCGCGGTATGGGTAGCTCATTGGCATCCGGTAGATCTCTGGAGCCAGCGGACCGAAGCCGCGCTTGTACGGGGCGGCCTTGGCAGTCAAACCCATGGTGAGGTTCGTACGGCCGTGGTAGGCGTGGTCAAAAGCCACTACTGCCTGGCGTCCGGTGGCTACGCGGGCGACCTTGATCGCGTTTTCTACCGCTTCGGCGCCCGAGTTGAAGAATACTGCGCGCTTTTCAAAGTGGCCCGGAGTGATCGTTGCCAGCTTTTCGGCCAACTCGATGTAATTCTCGTACGGCGCCACCATGAAACAAGTGTGGGTGAATCGAGCTGCCTGCTCGGCCACTGCCTTGGCTACCGCTGGGTTCGATGCACCGACGGTGGTGACCGCGATACCCGAGCCGAGATCGATGAGCTGATTCCCGTCCACGTCAACGATGATTCCACCGTCTACATCAGCTGCGTAGACCGGCAGGCTGGAGGCAACGCCGGCTGCGACTGCCTTGGCACGGCGGGCGGCCAGTGCCTGGGACTTTGGACCTGGGAAGGCGCCATTGATCTGGCGCTTTTGCTCAATGCGGTAAGTAACGTCCACCGTGATTCCTTTCAAAAAAATAACCGGCTCTGGTTCGGCCGGCATGACTCTAGTTAGAACACTATGGCCGGGATTCGTATCGATCTACCAATACCGGCACAATAATGAACCATCTTCATAGTGCACTTGCACAACAAAAGTCTCCGCCCCGCAAATCTAGAATTTGCAGGGCGGAGACCAAATGACTTTGCGGTTACTCGTTACCCGTTGGGGCGAGCTCTATGTCGTCATCCTGTTTCTCGGGATGGCGCGATAGATTCCACAGACTTATTGCCAAGCCGCCCCAAATGGTCAGCATGGAGATGATCATGAAGGTAATTGCGATTCCACTCATGGCTAGTACTCCTTTCCAACTGGGTCAGGCAACTCTTCTGCCTCGACTTTTTGCTGGTGCTCCTCAAATTCTGGATCATTCAGCTTAGACTTCTTGCTCCATGGGACGAAGGACATCAACACCGCGCCAACAATCAGCGCACCGGCCATGCCCCAGCCGAAGACTCCGTTGAACCAGACCGGGTATCCCGAGTAGGACTCAGAAATTTTGGTCTGGACTTCATTGATCAGCATGTAACCCAGCGCTGCCGGGCCCACACCGCCAACCAGGACCATCCAGCCGGTACCCAATTTGATCGAGCTGTGGCGATTCAGGTGCTTCGCCAAACGCGGCAGCATGCCAAGACCGGCACCGAAGACAATCACGATGACCAAGGCACATGCGAGGATGCCGAACTGGTTCACGAATGCGTCCATGGTGTCCAGCAGGTACAGACCCGTGGTTGTGGGGAAGAGCACCATCGAAATAAATGCGACCGGAAGGGTGACCACCAAAGTGGCGGCCTTGCGGTTCCAGCCCAATTTGTCCTGGAATGCGGCAACGATGACTTCGAGGATCGAGATCAACGAGGTCAGCCCCGCGAAAACCAGCGAACCGAAGAACAGCACACCAATGACCGAGCCAAGTGGTGCCGCCGAAACAATGGTTGGGAAGGCGATAAACGCCAACCCGATACCGCTGGTGGCCACGTCGCCAACCGCAGAGTTCGCGTTGTATGCCATGAAGCCAAGAGCTGCGAAGACACCAATGCCAGCGAGCAATTCGAAGCTGGAGTTAGCGAATGCGACAACGTAACCCGAACCGGTCAGATCACTCTTGCGCTTCATGTAGGAGGAGTAAGTGACCATGATGCCGAAGGCCACGGACAGCGAGAAGAAGATGTGGCCAAAGGCCGCAGCCCACACGCCTGGATTCTGCAACGCCTCGAAGTTCGGAGTGAAGAATGCGTTCAGGCCATCAATTGCGCCAGGCAGGAAGACCGACTGGACTACGAGGATCACGAACATCACGATCAGCAACGGCATGAAAATACCGTTGGCGCGGGAGATGCCCTTATTGACTCCGGCCACCATGATGATGATGGCAACAAGCCACACTCCGAGCATCGGGCCGAAGACGCCGCCGACGATATCCATGGAGACACCGGCCTCCGGGGCAACCTTCAAGAAGTCTTCCATGAAGAAGGTCGCGGCGTCGTCGCCCCAGGCCTTCGTGATGGAGAACCAGCAGTACATGGCGGCCCACGCGATAATTGCCGCGTAGTAGATCGCGATGATGAAGCAGATGAGAACCTGCCACCAGCCGAGCACTTCTGCCTTGCGGCTAGCTCGGCGGTACGCCAGCGGAGCCGAACCGCGGTAGCGGTGGCCGATCGCGTAGTCCAAAAATAGCAGTGGAATACCCGCGCAAAGGATTGCGACCAGGTATGGGATCAGGAATGCGCCGCCGCCGTTTTCGTAGGCGACGTAGGGGAAACGCCAGATGTTTCCCAGACCAACGGCTGAACCAATCGCCGAGAGAATAAAAAGCTTGCGTGACGAGAACGTCTCGCGCTTGCCTTCAGCGAGTGGAGCGCCCTTTTTCAAAGATGGAGTGCTCATGGCACTAAACTAGCCTAAATAGTTCACATTATGGGCAATTTTTTGATAACAATGTCCAGTATTTGAACAAGTTGGTTTTTCGGGAACTTTACCTGGCACTCTAGAATTGCCTTATGGCAATCACTTTACGCGCCCTCTTGGCTATTGACGAGCTGGACTTACGTCCATTAAACGATCATTCCACAGCCAGCAACACCGCAATCACCTGGGGCGCGGTTACCGAACTTCTTAATCCTGCGGATTTTCTCACGGGCCGTGAAATTGTCCTCACCACGGGAGTCCGGCAAAAAACTACTGCGAGTCAACGCGAGTTCGTGAAAACCCTTGCAGAGAACGATGTGGTGGCTTTGGGATTCGGCACCGGGCTGGGACATAAAAATGTTCCAGCCACAATTCTGCAGACCGCAAACGAAGTTGGGCTGCCCGTCTTTGAGGTCCCCTACCAAATTCCTTTTGCGGCGATCACCAGGGTCATCGCCGAGGCGCTGAATGCCGACCACCTCAAACGCCTCGAACGCTTGCTAAGGTCGCACCAGAAACTAACGCGGGCGCTGCTCTCCTCGGATCTGGAAACGATGCTGGGCGAACTTGCACGAATTCTCAACACCGACGTCGCGTTGACCTTATACGGCGAATGCATCAGCGGTGAATTCGATCCGGCGCGTGAATGGAACAGCCTGCCGGTGGCCACAGGCATTCGCGATAAATGTGTCTTGCACCTGGCCAAGCCCTACGCGGCTGACCCGTTGATCGAGTACGCCCAGTCCTTGATTGGCCTGGAAGTGGCCAATAACGCCCGGCTGCTCTCCTCTGAACGCCAGTCCAATGGGCAGGTGCTGGTGGATCTCGCCGCGGGCACGCTGACCGGAGCGGACGCTGCGGTCCGGGTTGGTGCACTGGGGCTTAACCCGAAGCGCGAGCATGCGGTAATCCTCATCCAGGCCACCACACAACCAGAGCGCTTGCACGCCTTGCCGCTGGCGGCCGAGCTCAGCTCGCAGATCTCGGTAATCGTGGAGGATCGCTTAGCGATCGTTGTGGCGCACAACCAGCTCCAGGCATCGGTGGCACGCTTGGACGCCTACCTTGACGACGCAGGGATCACCGCCCGGGTTGGCTATGGCGGACGCTACCCCAACACCACCGGCATCCGTTGGAGCTATTTCGAGGCCTTGGAAGCCCTGAGCCACGGTGATCGTGTCAATGTTCCAAATAAGCTGTCGCTGACTTCACTCTTGCTTGCCGCACGGGATGTGCCGCTCCAGGATCTCGCCGAAGAGGCCTTGGGCCCCATCAGAAAATTTGATGCAACTCACGATTCGGATCTGGAACAGACACTGCGCGAGTACTTGAATCGTGATGGCTCGGTCGGTGCAGTCGCCGAATCACTTGGGTTGCACCGCAATACCGTGCGCTACCGAATGCAACAAATCGCCGAACTGTCCGGCTACGATCCGAACATCACCAGCGACCGGGTCCAGCTGTGGATCGCGTTGAGCGCACTTGAACTGGGCTAATTCTCGATAGGATAAAGACATGGCTGACATGTTTCTTGAGAAGTTCCGTTCCCTCGTCCCGAAATACCTTGAGGACCAGTGGAATGAAGCTGACGGGTTGAATGCCGAAGAGCTGGCCGAGGGCCTGGCCCACTCCGGCGTTTCGATCCCGTTTGTCCTCGAAGAGTTCTATCTCGCGTTAGGCAACAACGAAGACTTCACCGAGGCCTACCACTTCTTCTTCGACCCCGAAGAACTGGAAATTGACGGGGACTACCTGCTCTTCCTCGAAGACGAAGAAGAAAAATACGTGTGGGGCTTCAAAACTTCCCAGCTTTCGGTGCCTGACCCAATCGTTTACCGCCGCAATAACGCGAAGGGAACCTGGACCAGCGAAGAGGGTACCTTCAGCGAATTCACCTTTGACTTGTTCAGCTGGGTCTTTGAAGAACTAGCAGCTGAATTGGATCACTAGTGCTCCATAGCTCCCACGA
>DNHA01000307.1:0-1159 GCA_003486025.1 Micrococcaceae bacterium
GGCAGCAACTGTGGCGAACCGGCGCTGGGCCGAACTGCCTGCCGGGTTCTGGCAGCAGCCTGCCAAGCCAGTCAGCTGGACTTTACCTGAGGGGCTCGAAGAGCGGCGGACCGTGGTGGTAGCCGGGCATGGCGCCGGCGTGGAAGCCCAGGCTTTTGCGCAACTGCTCGGACTTCCGCTTTTTGCCGAACCATCGTCCAACGCACGCTTCTCCGCCCACGCCATCGGGCATTACCGCCCCTTGCTCGCAGTGGGGGCAGGGCACATTGAGCGGGCAGTACTTTTCGGACGCCCCACACTCAGCCGGCCGGTCGGCCGATTGCTCGCCGACCCGGCAGTGGCAACCGCCATCTGGCAGCCAGAACCGGTGTCCTGGTATGAACCTGGCCGTCGCCGCGAAAAGGTCATCAGCACTCCCGCAGAGCTGCTCAGCTTTGCCGGCAAGGCACCAGAGCAGTGGCTGCGCAGCTGGCAGGAACTTGACGCCCAAGCGCTCGCCGTATGCGACGAATTCCATGGCCGTGAGCACCTCACCGGACCAGGCGTTGCGCGAACCGTGTGGAGCACCGTGAACGGGCCGCTGCTGTTGGGATCATCTAACATCGTCAGGGATTTTGACCTTTGCGCTGCCCCTGCTGCGGCCGCTTCAGGGCAGGTTTTTGCCAACCGGGGTCTGGCCGGCATCGACGGAACCATTTCTACGGGCCTAGGTCTTGCGCTGGCCACCGGGAAACCAACGGTGAGCATCATGGGGGACATTACCTTCCTGCATGATGCCAGTGCGATGCTCTGGACTGAGGGGGAGCCGGCTCCAGATCTGGATGTCGTGGTCTATAACGATGGTGGCGGAGCCATCTTCTCCACCTTGGAACATGGGCAGGTCGCGCAGTCAGGGCGTTATGGGCAAGCGGTTGAACGGCTCTTCGCCACCCCGCAGAACGTTCAACTGCAGCCGCTGGCCACCGCCTACGGTTGGGACTATCACCATGCACGCACCCAAGCTGAATTGCGCCAAGTGCTACGCGCCCCCAAATCGGGGAAATTGCGGCTGATCGAAATTACCGCGGACCGCAGCACGCTGCGTGCCACGAACCTGGAATTGATCAGCCGTATCGCGGCGCTTCGCTGGCCTGCGGGAGCTTAAACAACTGCGGCGTGG
>DNHA01000307.1:1192-3046 GCA_003486025.1 Micrococcaceae bacterium
AACGCCACAATTGTTGTTAGCTTCTTGAGCTTAGATATCCACGTGCGTTGGATCAAGGACGCGTCGCAAGAAGTCCTGCGTACGCGGTTGCTGCGGATTGCCAATAACTTCGGCGGCTTTGCCTTCTTCCACCACTACGCCACGGTCCATGAAGACCACGCGATCTGCAACTTCCTTGGCGAAGCTCATCTCGTGGGTAACCACAAGCATGGTCATGCCGGATTTTGCGAGGTTCTTCATAATTGAAAGTACCTCGCCGACGGTTTCTGGATCCAAGGCGCTGGTGGGCTCATCAAAGAGCATCAGTGTCGGTTCCATCGACAGTGCCCGGGCAATGGCAACACGCTGCTGCTGGCCGCCGGAGAGCTGATCTGGATAGCGGGCTCCAAAGTCTCCCAGGCCTACCCGCTCCAGATTGTCCAGAGCAGTCTTCTCGGCATCCTTCTTGCTGCGCTTGAGCACCTTCAGCTGAGCCACCGTGCAATTTTCCAGCACGGTCAGGTGCGGGAAGAGATTGAACTGCTGGAACACCATGCCCACATTCTGGCGCATCTTATCCAGATTCACTTCCGGATCGGTGGTCTCGAAGCCGGCCACGTGGATGGTTCCACCGTTCGGCTTTTCCAGCAGGTTCACGCAACGAAGCAACGTCGACTTGCCCGAACCCGAGGGGCCAATCAAACAGACCACTTCGCCTGGCTTGACGGTCAGATCGATGCCCTTGAGTACCTCATTTGAGCCGTAGGATTTGCGCAGCCCGGCTATATCCACACCGGAGGCGTTGACCCGGCGCTCATTGTTTGGAGTCGTCATTCTCTATTCCTAACTATCGCTGGGTCCGCGCGCTGCGTGACTCTAGTTTACGGGCAACCAAGCTCAACGGAATGGTGATAACCAGGTAGAACAGGCCGGCGACAACCAGCGGGGTGATGCCGGCGTCAAGCGATGAAATGCCGTCGCGGCCGAACTTGGTCATCTCGTACTGGGCGAAAGAGGCACCAAGAATGAACGCCAGGGAGGTGTCCTTGGTGAGCAGGATGATCTCGTTCGTCATCGGTGGCAGCACAATCTTGAAGGCCTGCGGGATCACGATGGTGACCATGGCCCGCCAGGCTGGCATACCCAGGGACCGAGCGGCTTCAGTCTGTCCCTTGGGAACCGCCTGCAAACCTGCACGCAGGGTTTCTGCGATATATGCCGAAGAAACCAGGCCCAACGCGAACATCACGTTGACCGGCTGCGGCCAGTTGGTTCCGAATGCCTGAGGCAGGCCAAAACCGAAGGCCAGCAGCACCAGGATGGCCGGAATACCGCGGAAGAATTCGATAAATGCCGTGGCAAACCACCGGTACGGTGCGAAGGACGCCATTTTCATCAATGCCAGAATCAAACCCAGAACGAGGCCGAAGGCAAAGGAGATGATGGTGTAGAAAATGGTGTTCTTCAGACCGATGAGGATCATATCTGGGAACATCGGCCCCAATTGGTCGAAAGAGAAGAAGGCGTACGCCGTCTTATCCCAGTCCACCGCTGCGATGACAGCAATGATGGCGATGACAAAAATGCCGATTTGGATGGTCTTGCTCATGCGGGCGCGCTGACTTGTGGTCATTGCCATGCTGAATTACCTCTCATAAAGGGAGCGGGGGATAGGCCCAACACCGTTGGTTTGCGGCCTATGCCCCGCTCGCTTTGAAAACTGTTGGTGGCGGAGGGTTATTTCTCGCCGAACCACTTCACAGTTAGTTCTTCCATGGTGCCCGCATCGGTCAGACGCTTCAGGGTGCCATTGACAAGGTCCAGGGTCCCGGACTTGTCCTTCGGAACCGCGACGCCCAGCTGCTCGCCGGTCTT
>DNHA01000288.1:0-1049 GCA_003486025.1 Micrococcaceae bacterium
AACGACCTGGCAGGGACACCTGACTGGTCAGACGTGCACCCTTGTGGCCCACTGGATCCTTGGTGACCTGCACGAGGACCGAGTCTCCGGCCTTCAGCGCATTTTCAATGCGGCGTGGCTGGCCCTCAAGAGCCGCAACGTCCCAGTTCACTTCTCCGGCATAAAGTACGGCGTTACGGCCGCGGCCAATATCCACGAATGCAGCCTCCATGGAAGGCAGCACATTCTGGACCTTGCCCAGGTAGACGTTGCCGATCAGTGAATCCTGCTGGGTCTTGGACACAAAGTGCTCAGCGAGCACTCCGTCTTCCATCACACCGATCTGGATACGATCTTCGCGCTGGCGCACAATCATCTTGCGCTCTACCGATTCACGGCGAGCCAAGAACTCGGCTTCGGTGATCACCTGGCGACGGCGACCGGTCTCACGCGATTCGCGGCGACGCTGGCGTTTTGCTTCCAGACGAGTGGAACCGCGAACCGAGGTCACGCGGTCCGATGCTGGAAGCTGCGACTCAACGCTGGCGCGCGGGGCGCGAACGCGGGTCACAGTATTTGGTGGATCATCCTGCGAGCCACCCTCAACTTCAAGATCTACATCTCCACGGCGGCGACGGCGACGGCGACGCGAAGTGACATCTTCGTCTTCGGCCTCTTCGCTCTGCTGCTGGCGTGGGGTTCGCGCCTTCACCGGGTTAGCGGTCTTAGCCACCGCATGCTGCACTACCGTGTGAGCTGCCTCTGGAATGGCGAACGGGTTCATGATCATGGTGCTGCCGTGCTCTGCAAGCAAGGCACCGGTGTGGTCCTCGGGCGACACTTCGCGGACCTCGGAACCCTTGGTTGGTTCGGTGACTGCCGCGGCAAGCTTCGGACCGGTTTCTTCCGGAACCTGCTCAACCTCGGCCTCGACGGCCGTCGCCTGCGAGACTAGCTTCGCCTCAGACGCTGCGGCTGCTTGCTCGACTGCGTCACGAGCCACTTGCTGGCGGCGTTCGGCTTGGCGGCTCAGGCGCTTGACCGAGTCAGGAGTGGAGACCTGTGTGCAT
>DNHA01000288.1:1086-8436 GCA_003486025.1 Micrococcaceae bacterium
GCAGTGGACGTGAGGGGGTAGTGGCTACAGTGGTACGGCGGGCTCGCGAACGATTGCCTCGCTTATTTGACTGTGCCCCTCCCTTTCGCTGATTTGATGCGCTCATTTAAATTCGCGTACTCCTAGTTTAAATTCCCGCTTCGGCGACCTCCACAGACGGTGCCTAGGCTGAAACAACATTCGTCACGTGTCTTGCGGCCGTTCTCGATGAGTCGGCCAGACACAAAAGTCCTTGTGTGTTCCGCAGCTTGTTTCATGCCGATTCATTTAACTGATCCGGCATGCACTTGCTGCGGCTCAACGTGGCCATTGAAAACCGGCTGCTTTCCTTTGCAGCCCTACGATCCGCGGTATTCCTTCGGGAGGCGCACGTAATGGGCACTCAACCGAAGCGATGCATCGCAAGACGATCTGTCGTTTCAAAAGTCTGTCGTCGGGTTGAAAGCAGACTGTGGATCCGCGAACAACCATTTCCATTCTCTCATATTTAGTTCATTACAAGTTCACAAACTCATATATATTGCACAGAAAAGCTCCATAGTATGAGCTATGCAAGTTGCGCGTTGACCCGCATTCGACTGAACATATGGAATAGTCAAGATATGGTTTCATCACTTGAGAGTCCGCAGAACTCGGGCGTGTTGCCCTGGTGGGCAAAAGAGCGCGGCTATGGAATATTCGCTGTAGTCACCGGAACGATCGCCTGGATCGCTTCAGGCATCCTGGTCTTAGAGCGCCTAGAGCTCTACAAGAATCCCGATTACGTCACCAGCTGTGATTTCAACCCATGGGTCTCCTGTGGCACCGTGATGAAGTCCAGCCAAGCGGCGCTCCTGGGATTCCCCAACCCATTTCTGGGAATAGTGCTCTTTGGCGTGCTGATTACCATTGGCATGGCATTGCTCGCAGGCGCCAAGTTCCAGCGTTGGTTCTGGATTGGCATCCAAACCGGTGTAACCCTCGCCATGGTATTCATCATTTGGCTCTGGTCTCAGGCGCTATACGAGATTAATGCGCTGTGCCCTTATTGCATGGTGGTTTGGGCAGTCATGATTCCCCTCTTCGTCTTCACGACCTCGCACAATATTGTCCGAGGCATCATCCCAGGTTCGGCAGGACTGAAAAAGTTCGTCACCGAGTGGGCCTGGATTATCACCGCAATCCTCTGGGTCCTAGTAGCGGCCTCCATCGTCATGCGATTCCCGAATGCCTTCTTTGGCTAGTCTCGGTCGGCGTCGACTCGCGATGGGGATCAGTGCGGTGGCACTGATCCCCATCGGTTTATTCCTGCGCTTTCAGCCTTGGGGCTTGCTTTCGGATCTATCCGGGGGAATTCTCTACGCGAGCTTAATCTATGTATTAGCGGCGTTCCTGGTCCCAACCGCCACCCGAACCACCGTAGGATTATGGGCGCTGGGATGGTGCGCAGCAGTGGAACTGCTGCAATTAACTGCCTTCCCAAGCACCGCGGCGCACGTGTTCCCACCGGCACGGTTAGTTTTGGGGACCGGCTTCGCGGCAACCGATCTAGTGGCTTACGTCTTCGGTGTGCTTTTCGCGTTTCTCGTTGATTTGCTTTGGCAACGCAGGATCTCCAATTCGCGCTATTAGCGAAAACCTTGATGCTCCGGCTCCCCACGTATTTTCGCTTACTCCCCGCGTAATCAGGGAATTTATTGCTTAGACCTGACACCGCATCGACTGCTCAGCATGAGCCAAATCACCCCAAGCGAGTTCAAAACGATTAGATTAGAACCATGGCAAGCGACAATTGGAATACAGAAAATGCCCAAGATTATGGCATCAATCTACTGATCTCGGACACGATTAGGCTCCGCGAGCTGCAAGACGATGATCTGCCAATCCTGACCCAGTGGTGGAACAGTCCAGAATTCATGGCACTGCAAGGAAATATTGTGCTGCCTCATCCAGGAATTGAAGCTGCCAGTCTTTTTAAGAGCTGGAGTTTGAACCGTGGGACCAAAGATGGTGTGGGCCTGTCCGTGACCCTGCCAGATGACACACTGATTGGACACACAGCGCTTTATAACTTCAACGCTCCGGCACGTTCGGCTGAACTCATGCTGATGATTGGCGGCTCCAACGTCGGCCAGGGATACGGCACCGTCGCGACGAAAATGATCGTTGACTTCGGTTTCCGGGAAATGGGACTGAACCGAATTGGCTTGGGAATCTGGGCATACAACGAGCGCAGGCTGCGCACGTTCTCGCGTGCCGGCTTCCGTGAGGAAGGCCGCCACCGCCAGGCAGGATTCCACGATGGAGCATTCCATGACCGCATTCTGATGAGCTTGCTCGCCGAGGAGTATTTCGGGAACTAATCCCCTGCTTAATCAAACTAGCTCTGATGGGGTGTTTGTCCACGGCCTCGCGGACAAACACCCCATTTTATTGCTTTGCAGGCTTGTAAACACAAAAGCCAGACCTGAAATTCGTTTCTTTCGGCGTTGTGCTGATTGCTAATCTACTCGTTAGCCTATTGTTGGAGCTAGTCAGTGTCAGTTACAAGGAGTAACCATGGATTTTCTCCGTAAACTTAAGTTGCCGCAGCGTCAGCCAAAAGCCGCTCCGCCAGCATCCCCCGAACCTCCGGTTGGTGAACTTCTCAGCGAGTCGGAAGTGGCTAAGCCCAACTTCACAGTGCCCGGGCTATGGACGGACATGCTCGGCCGTCTGGGTATTCGCAGCGCACAGTTGCTGATCGTCGGAACCCTGGCGACGTTCTTCATTATTGGCCTGCTGCGCCTTACGGTGATCGTTATCCCAACCCTGCTCGCGGTGATTATTTCTTGCGCATTGTGGCCACTGGTACTGAAACTGCGCAAGGTCTTCTCCCCCTTGCTGTCCGCATGGATAGTCTTCCTCGGCTCGTTGCTGGTGCTTGGCGGAATTGGTACCGGCTTGGTCTTCTCGGTGATCAAGGAATGGCCCAAGCTTGTTGATCAGGCCGTCGAAGGCTTTAACCAGCTCAACGACATGGTCCAAGGTTTCATTGGCAACATGCCGCTGTCCATCGATCAAGCGCAGATCGATAGTGTCGTAAATTCCGTGACCTCGTTCCTGACAAGTTCGCAGTTCGGAACCGGCGCGCTAAACACACTCAGTGCCGCCGGTAGCTTCCTGACCGGTTTGGTGTTGCTGCTGGTGATCTTGTTCTTCTTCCTGAAGGACGGCGACCGGATCTGGGCTTTTGCGGTCTCTTGGACGCCAAAGCACTACCGCAACAAGTGGATCCTTTCCGGGGACCGGGCATTGCGCACCTTCGGCGGATACATTCGCGGTACGGCAACCGTCGCCGCCGTGGATACTCTCGGTATCGGCGTGACATTGCTGATCTTGCAAGTTCCTCTAGCTTTGCCGCTGGCGGTGATTGTCTTCCTCGGTTCGTTCATTCCGATGGTAGGTGCCACCGTGGCCGGCATCTTGGCTACGCTGATCGCCTTGGTAACCAACGGTCCCGTCGTCGCATTGATCGTGCTGGCAGCGGTAATCATCGTCAACCAGCTGGAAGGTAACTTCCTTCAGCCGGTGGTCATGGCCAACGCACTGAACTTGCATGCTCTTGTTGTCTTGATCGCTCTGGCCGCCGGTACCGTGCTGGCAGGCATTGTCGGCGCCGTTCTGTCTGTGCCACTGACCGCAGCAGCTTGGGCCGTGGTCAAGGTCTGGACGGATAGGGACAACTCGGATGCCGTTGATGACGCCAAAAAGGACATCGAGGCGAAGGCCAACCCAGAAGATAATAAAAAATCACTGGACTCCAACGATTCGCTGCCCGAAGGCGCACCACGTGGTGCAGAAGGCTAGAACTCGATAGTGCATTGCCTTGGCCTCACCGATCATGGTGGGGCCAAGACTTTTTGTCTTGAAAGGTGCAGAAGTGCCTGGAGTAAAACGCGAAATCATCGCCACGCATAGTGCAGTGTCGCTAGGTCGTTTTCTTCTCTCTGACTTTGCTGCGGTACATGAGTACGCCACCGACCCGCTGGTCTATCGATATGCGGAGTGGGGGCCGAACACCGAAGCGCAGACCCGAGAGTACCTGTTAGAGGCCTGTACGCCGTCCGCAGAGGCGCTAACTCTGGCAGTGCTCGTTGGAGGCCAGCTCATTGGAGCCGCGGCCGTGTGGACCACCGACGAGCGGCACCGGTGCGGCGAACTTGGATACAGCCTCAACCAGCGCTATTGGGGCCGCGGGTTCGCTACCGAAGCAGCCCAGCTGCTTCTTGAACTTGGCTTCAGCGCTCTTGACCTCCAGCGCCTGACCGCGACGTGCGCGCCGCAGAATGCCGCTTCCCGCCGGGTCTTGGAAAAGGCTGGATTGAACTACGAGGGGCTGTTACGCGGGCATAAGCTCATCAATTCTCAGCGCCGTGACTCATTGCTATTCGCAAAGCTCAGATCTGATTAGAGCCGTCATCCGGAGACCGGCAACGTTGCGCTTTCGTCTAGTGATGTGTTTAATGTGACTCAAGTGAAAGAAGCGGCTTTATGTGACAAATGCGGCGCCTTGAGAATAGCTGTCACAGCAGTAAGATCCAATTTTTAGTTAGATCTGATCTCAACGCGGGCCAAGCTTGACTACACCAACGAAGTGCCTTTGGGCGCTCACTTCGATATTTAGGAGGTACTTATGCTGAATTTCAGTTATGAGGATGCACTAAAGAATTTTTCTAGTTTGGTCGATAATGTCGTGACCGAACATGCAGTTGTCTCTGTTTCCAGGTCCCCCAAAGAATCAGTTGTCATGCTTTCCAAAGATGATTACGATTCCATTCGTCAGTCTTCGGTATCGGCTTCGAGCCCCGCTTCATGGAGTTCATCCCCAGCTCCCAGCGCATCCCTTGGACCTCATTTGCATAACTCTTTGGATGACTGGTTCTAAGTTTCGACGGAACTCCTGAGCGTGTAGCCGGGAATTGAGTGTTTACATCATTGCGCTGTCCTCAGCCCTTATGCTGGATATTAAAAATCCCTGTCCTCCTGGAAAGGCGGACAGGGATTTTCGCTCTCGTTGGAGAGCTATATAACGTGGTTTACTTGCCGAACCAGATACCGATTTCACGTTCTGCAGACTCGACCGAGTCCGAACCATGAACCAGGTTCTGCTGGACCTTCAGGCCCCAGTCGCGGCCGAAGTCACCACGGATGGTGCCCGGAGCTGCACTGGTTGGATCGGTAGTACCTGCAAGAGAGCGGAAACCGGGGATGACTCCCTGGCCTTCGGCAACAATCGCAACGACTGGACCTGAGAGCATGAACTCCACCAATGGCTCGTAGAATGGCTTGCCCTCGTGCTCGGCGTAGTGCTCTGCCAGCAGCTCGCGGGAAGCGTTCAGCTGCTGCAGCTGCGCGATGGTGTAACCCTTCGCTTCAATGCGAGCGAGGATCTGGCCGGTTAGGCCGCGCTTCACACCGTCTGGCTTGACGAGAATGAGAGTACGTTCGGTCATGTTTCTACCTCTTCGTTCCTAGATACTTTGGATTATTAAGATTCTACGTTTGGGTGCGTGCGGTCCCACTCGGCTTGTGCAGCGGCTCGGCGTTTGTCTTCCACGTCCATTTCGCCGCCCTTCTTCAGCGCGTACCACCAGCACAGGCCGAAGAAGACCGACAGATAGAACATGTCTACCAAGATGAACCCGGTCAGGAAAAACAGAACCTGAAGGATCCAGCCGATGATGTAGCCGGCAGGCTTGCGCAATAGCGCGCAGGTGACGATGCACAATACCGCCATCGCGGCACCCAGGCTCAGCACTACCGCAGGTTCGCCGCGCTTGAGCCCGAAAGCTGCCAAGGTGACAAAGATGGCGAGAAACGCCTCACAGGTCAATACCGTGGAAGCGAACATCACCTTGGTGGAACGGGGCTTCTTTTTCATCCCCGGGCGCCACTCGCGCTGCGCCTTAGTTAACTTGGCCATTAGGAGCTCTGCCCTCCCTTGAGCAGTAGTGAGATTTCGCCCACCAGTGTAATTGAACCGGTGACAAGTACGCCTCCGGCAAGGTCATCTCCGGATTCGGCGCGTCCGACGCACCACTCCACAGCGTCTTCAAGATTTTCGGTGACGTGCAGGTCTTCCTCAGGCCACCCGGCCTCGATAGCCATAGTGGACAGTTCGCCAGCCGGAATTGCGCGTGGCGAAGAGGACTGGGTCAGGCAGAGGTCATCAACCAGGTCTCCGTACTCTTCACGCATGGTGTAGAGCATCGCTTCGGCGTCCTTTTCCTGCAGGATACCGACCATGAGCACCAAGCGGGAGAAGCCGAAGGATTCTTTGATTGCTTCCGCGCTGGCTTTGATCCCGTCTGGGTTGTGCCCGGCGTCAACCAAGATGCTCGGTGCGCTGCGCACCAGCTCAAGCCGGCCCGGGCTGGTGGTGGCGGCAAAGCCATCGCGGACAAGTTCCACGTTGAGTTCGCGTTCACCGCCTCCGAGGAATGCTTCAACGGCAGCCAGCGCAACGACAGCGTTCTGTGCTTGGTGCGCGCCATAGAGCGGCAGGTAAATCTCGTCGTAACGACCCGCCTGCCCTTCGATGGACAACACCTGTCCGCCAACGCCCATGGTGCGGTCAATGAGTTTGAAATCCCTGGTTTCAAAGGCCATGGGAACTTCCAGTTCACGTACCTTGGAAACCAATACCTCGGCCGCGTCTTCTGGCTGCCGGGCAGAGACCAGGTAACCGCCTGGCTTGAGGATTCCCACCTTTTCTTCGGCGATCAGCTCGGTGGTATCCCCCAGCAGATCCGTATGGTCCAAGGAAATCGGGGTGAATACGGACACTTGGGCATCTGCCACATTAGTCGCGTCGGTAATTCCGCCAAGGCCTACCTCCAGCACAACAACTTCCACCGGAACCTCGGCGAAAATCGCGAAGGCCAGGATGGTCACCGCTTCGAAGTAGGTCAGCCGATTCTCTGATCGTTCGGCAAGTTCCGCGTCGACCAGGTCAAGAAAAGGAGCAATCTCATCCCAGACGCGCACGAACGTCTGGTCATCAACTGGTTCCCCGTCAATGCTGATTCGTTCGGTGACCTTCAGCAGATGCGGCGAGGAGTAGCGTCCAACACGGATATCGTGCGCCTGCAGCAGCGACTCGATCATCCGCGCGGTGGAAGTTTTTCCGTTGGTACCGGTGATGTGTATCACCGGCGCAGCTTTTTGCGGCTCCCCCAGGATTTCCATGGCACGGAACATCGGGTCCATGCGTGGTTCGATCTTGTTTTCTGGCGCACGAGCCAGCAGCTGGGCGTAGACGCGCTCTAGATCACTCATACGGTGCGCTCCACTTCAATTTTCGTTTCAACCTGTGACTGGTCAATGACC
>DNHA01000099.1 GCA_003486025.1 Micrococcaceae bacterium
GGTGAAGGTGTAACGCAGTCCGTCTTCACTCTCGGTCCAGGCTTCGGCGAGACCGGCAATCGGGCTGCCGGTATTTGGATCAATGGAAATCAGGGTTTCGTAGACCTGGCGGGTGATCCGGAAAGACTCGCTGTCATTGGCTAAGGCCGGATCCAGGTATACCGGGGGAGCAGAAGAAGCCAGGCGCAAGGTGCGCGGGGTAGCCGGCTTGCTGGGCGAGGCGCTCACCGAAGCCTGTGCTTGGCCGTCCTTGGAGGTGCAGGAAGCCAGTGCCAACGTTGTCGCAGCGAGTGATCCGGTGAGCATCATGCGTCGCGTCACGAGATGGTGTTGCTTCGAAGGCACGGTGAAGACTCGACTTCCTGGTAAATGGCCGCGGTTCCGAACCAGAAGAAATCAGCAGATTTCCCGGTGGTGCGCGGTTGGGTATTCATCAAAGATAGCGCACGCGACTTGCGGCACCCCGAGTATCTGCCGGGATGCCGCAAAGTAGCATCAAATTGTTAGCTAAAAAGCCTCAGCTGGTGATCTGGTGCACAGCATTTTCTCCCAGTTCGCCCGCAGACCATGCTTTGAGCTGAGTTTTGAGCAGAGTGACCATGCGTGGGAAGAATGCCGCGGTATTTCCGCCGTTATGCGGCAAGATCAATGCGTTGGAGCACTTCCACAAGGGGTGATCACTGGGCAATGGCTCAGGATCAAAAACATCCGAGGCGACCGAGAGCCGGCCGGAGGCTACCTCGGCTACCAGTGCGTCGGTATCAACTACCGGACCGCGGGCCACATTGACGATCAGCGCACCATCAGGAAGTTTGGCGAGCAGCTCTGCGTCCGCCAAATGGTGGGTGGAATCGGTGAGCGGAACGATCAGCACCAGTACCTCAATCTCCGAGGCGCGCTTCGCTAGCTGGTCGATGGCCAAGACCTCGCCGTGTTCATCGGTACGGGCGCGGGATCCAAAGCGCAACAGGTTGATCTCGAAGGGTGCCAGACGTTTGCGGATTTCCTCGCCTATGCCGCCGACTCCCACCAGGCCTACGGTGCGGTCCGCCAGTCCGAGCCACTGCATGGGATTCCAATTGCCCTCGGCCTGATCTCGTACCGCCTGCGGGAAACCTCGTAGCGAGGCGATGGCCAGCCCCACGGCCATTTCGGCGGTAGCCGCCGCATGGACACCTGCAGCGGTGGTGATGCTGGCACGGTCACCGACCAGATCTACTAGGCCGTCAAAGCCCGTGGTCTGGGTCTGCACGTGGGTGACGTTCGGTGCCTGGTTGATGTTGCGCAGGCTCTGCGGGGATGCCATGTACGGGAAGATCGCGATATCGATCTGCGCCAAGTCTGTTTCTGGCTCATTGACTAAGTCCCAGATGACCGGCGTGAGGTTCTGCGGCAGCGGACCGACAGCGTCGAGGAGTTCTTGGGTTGGGAAGGAAACCGTGCGTTGGTTGCTCATGGGTTCACTGTACAAACTTGTGAAGCTCTACGGAATAACCCCAAGTCATCTCCTGTAACGAAGGTCACCGGAAGGCAGAGGGCTCTCGATTTGCACTCCGGCCGAAAGCTGGTAAAGTTTTATCTCGTTGCGAAAGCGCGAAGCACAAAAAGCTTCTAGAACATCGCGGCGGGCGCCTCTAGCTCAATTGGCAGAGCAACTGACTCTTAATCAGTAGGTTTCGGGTTCAAGTCCCGAGGGGCGCACAGTAGAAAAGGTCGGACTTTGGTCCGGCCTTTTTGCGTTTCCGGCGATCTTTGACCCGGAGCCTGGCCCGAGCCTGCTGTCCAAGCATGTGTTGCTGGTGTTAGTCCTAGTGGTTATGTGGTTTCAGAGGTTTCTGTACACACTTTTGGAACTTAACCCGAATTGTGGGCCGCCTTGTTCAGGCTTACCCTGAATTTCCAGCCGAACCCCATAGATTAGATAGTGGAACATTTTTTTGCTGATCTAGGACTGTTGATCTTATGTGCGTTGGAATTTTTGAGGATTCGGGAGGGCTTCTGCCTTGGCAGATAACGAAGTAATTGAGCAACACCGCCGGTCGGTCAGTGAGCTTTCAGCACCGGGTGAAGCCTTGGCCAGAGATTCTGCGCACGTGACTGTGCGAAACCCTGCTTGGTTCACCGAGGTGGAACCCGGTGCTTGGGTGGCCACCGATATGCGAAAGCAACTGCACGAACAATTAAAAAACGAATTCCTGGCTGCCGTACCAGAGGTGCGCGCCGACCGGCGTGCGCTGGTCCTCGCAGGTCCTCCTGGGGCAGGCAAAAGCACGCTGCTCAGCCAAGTGCTCGAAGGGAACCTGGAGCACTATGTGGTCATTGATTCTGATGAATTCAAAGAGGCGCTGCTCCGCGAGGCGCAATCGGACGGCAGCTACGAATCATGGATCAAACCCCAGGTTGTAAAAGATCTGGAAGCCGAAGGTGAAGAATTTTTCCCGCTGGACCTGGCGACCCTGGTTCATGAGGAATCTTCGATACTTGCCGGGCAGCTACGCAGCGACTGCATAGATTTGGGATACAACCTGGTAGTCGACAAGGTACTCGCTTCGCTCAAGCCGGCCCAAGAGCTGATCAGTGAGCTCGATGCTGCACGCTATAGCGTGCAGATTATCGAGGCGCATGTTCCTTATGAAGTGTCTGAACAGCGCATCACCGAGCGTTGGGAGGAAATGCACGAGGCCTCTTTGGCAGGTGAAGACGATTTGGGTGCCCGCTGGGTACCGTACGAATTTGCTCGGGAGGTATTCAACGGACCTGGAGATAAGTCAAAGCCAGAAGCTGTGGCTGAACAGTTGGCCAATGATTCTCCGGCAGTACGTCGATATCGCCTGTACCGCACTACCGGTGAGGCACTGGATGGTTCGGCAGGCTACGGGCAACTGCGCAGTGACTTCCGCCGCGCTGAACGTGGTGCACCCCTGGTTGAATTCGAGGTTGAAAGCAAGGTCTGAGCCCTTGGAGAATTGCCTTTGGTGCTAAATGTGGCTCAAGCCACGCAGGAATTTTTGATTGATTTTTGGTCAAATGAAGCCAATAACCTAGGCAATTCCTCGTTGACTAGGCAATATGTTCCATCAACGGGGGAGGGTGGCCGATTTTCCTTTTGGGGGCAGTTCTGCCTATGATTATCTACGTCGCAAAGACGTGTTCCGGAAACGGACTAGTCAGAGCGAAGTAAGCGCCTCTAGCTCAATTGGCAGAG
>DNHA01000019.1:0-7943 GCA_003486025.1 Micrococcaceae bacterium
CAGCAACGTGCGCCATCCCACGGGCTTATAACGAACTAAGGTGCCGATGGCCGGGCCTTCATCATCAACACCGAAGTCCAACGTCGTGTATTCGAATCCTTCACCTAAGGGATCTGGGACCCATTGGCCGGGTTCTGTGGTGTCGGCGAAATCTGGCCATTGCCCGCTGGATGAGTACGTTGAGCCCTTCATGTCTTGAAGCATACCGACCTCAAGTTGTCTGTTTGGGGATCTTCGCGGGAAACTATTAACCATGCGCATTTATCCTCTGGTCTTCAAGCATGTTTTCACCAAGATGGATCCTGAAAAGGCCCACTATTTTGCTTTTGACGCCATCAAGCTCGCGCAACGCGTAGGTTTGACCAAGGCAGCCCGAAAGTTTTTTGCCCCCGACCCCAAGCTTCGCCGCACCGTGATGGGCATTGATTTTCCTTCGCCGTTTGGTCTGGCGGCAGGGTTTGATAAAGGTGCCACCGGAATTTTGGCGCTCAGTGACATCGGGTTCGGACATGTGGAGATCGGTACCGTCACCGGTCAAGCCCAGCCGGGTAATGAATTGCCTCGGCTATTCCGCTTGGTCGAAGACCGCGCGGTCATTAACCGCATGGGCTTTAACAATGAAGGTGCTGAAACCGTCGCAGCACGCGTTGCTACTGCACGCCAGCAGCTGAAGGCCGACTACACCGGTACTCGTCCGGTCATCGGTGTGAATATCGGTAAAACCAAATTGGTTGAACTCGAAGATGCCATCGGCGACTACCTTGAATCCACCCGCCAGCTGGCAAACCACGCAGATTACCTAGTCGTCAATGTCTCCAGTCCCAATACCCCGGGCTTAAGGCTGTTGCAGAGTGTTGAGTCCTTGCGCCCGCTGCTGCGTGCAGTGGGAGAGCTCGCCGATCAAGTCGCCGGGCGTCACCTGCCGTTGCTGGTGAAAATAGCACCCGACTTGAGCGACGAAGATGTGGCCGATGTTGCGAAATTGGCAACCGAGCTCAATTTGGACGGAATTATTGCCACCAATACGACTATTACGCGCGACGGACTAAACAGCGATTCTGCACGAGTGGAAGAAATCGGTGCCGGTGGGCTTTCCGGAGCACCGTTAAAACGTCGATCATTGGAAGTATTGCGCCAGCTACGTGAGTTGGTTCCTGCGCAAATGACGTTGATTGCCGTTGGCGGCGTGGAGAATGCTGCCGACGTCAAGGCGCGTCTGGATGCGGGTGCAGATCTGGTTCAGGGTTACACCGCCTTCCTTTATGAAGGTCCTTTCTGGGCTCGTGCCATTAATAAGGAACTTGCCCGCAGCCTGTAGGACAGCACCTGTGGATGTGAATGATCCCCTGAAACTTGGTTTCAGGGGATCATTCGTTTAACCTGCTAGGCGCTGCCGGAGGAGGAGCTCAATGCATAGTGGACGTGGCGAGCGGAATTGGTGGGACGAACGGGCACCAGATTAACTCCTTGTATGCGCTGCATTGGACTTTGTATCCCTGTGTTACAACGAAACGCAATTTGCTCAGGGAAAGTAGCGAAGCCCAAATATTTTAAACCTTGTGAATCGGAGTACAACTTTATAACTTTGTATAATTGAAGATAGGTTACTGTTCGCTGCGTTTTCGAGCAATTAAGAAGGGCGGACCCGTTGGGTCCGCCCTAGACGATTTGGACTGCGAGACTAGTCGATATTTGCGCCGCGCTTAACCTGCGGCTTAGGAAGACGCAGCTTGCGGAACTGCATTCCGCGCATTGCTGCATACATGCGGATTCCACGGTCCATCGAGCCGAATTTGGCGACCAATCGACGCTTGAGCAGTATCGTGGTCACAATGAGTTCGATGATCACCAGAGCGATAACGACCGAGAGCGCACCCTGGACGTACATCTGCACGCTGAGATTCTGGTTGAAAGTCAGTGACAAGATCAAGAAAGCGAAGATCACGAACATCATGAATTCACTGAACATCCAGCGCGAATCGATGAAGTTGCGGGCATAACGCTTCTGCGGGCCCTGGTCACGTGGCATGAGGTAGCGCTCGTCGCCAGTTTCGTTAGCGATACGCAAACGATTCTGCGCTTCGATACGTCGCTGGCGGTCGGCTTCTTTCGCCGCCTTGCGATCGGTGGGCACCAGCGGACGCTGGCGACTGGCCTGCTGCGCACTGCGCTTCGGAGTCGGACCGGCCTTGCGGCCGTCCGTTGTTTCAGGAGCCGAGTCTGCCGGCTCTACATTTGCGGGGGATTGAGAGTCATCTTTTTTACGTCCAAACACGCCCCTATCCTACCGGGTTGTTGGCTGTCCAGTGGCATTGGCAACCGCGGTCATTGCTAGGCTGAATACATGACAATCAATTCTCCAGTCGACAGCTCAAACCATGGCGTCGATGTTACTGCCCTCAAAAGTCATGTCGAGAAGAACTTTGAGAAGATCCTCGAAGAGCTCAGCTCGCTGGTCGCCATTCCCGGCGTTGCCTGGGAATCATTTGATCCAGCGGACCTTGAACGGAGCGCCGAAGCTGTAGCTGCTCTCGCCCGCGAGGCTGGCATGGACACCGTCGAAATCCTGCGTGAAGCAGACGACAACGGCGTCATGGGTGCCCCCGCGGTGGTTGCCCGCCGCAAGGCCGCCCCCGGCAAGCCAACCATTCTGCTCTATGCACATCACGACGTGCAGCCTCCGGGAAATGACGAAGACTGGAACACTCCGGCATTTGAAGCCACCCAGGTAGGGGAGCGGCTCTATGGTCGTGGCGCCGCAGACGACAAGGCCGGCATCATGGTTCATATTGCGTCATTGCGCGCAGTGCTGGAGTCCGTGGCGGACTTCGGCGTGGGCGTCAGCTACTTCTTCGAAGGTGAGGAGGAAGCTGGCTCACCTTCCTTCCGTAACTTCCTCGAGGCGCATCAGGAAAAGCTCGCAGCCGACGTGATCATCGTGGCCGATTCATCCAACTGGGCGGTGGGTACCCCCGCCCTGACAAGTTCGCTTCGCGGTATGGCTGCTGCAGAAATCACCGTCCGCTCCCTGGGTCACGCAGTGCACTCGGGCATGTTTGGCGGTCCGGTGCTCGACGCGCCGATCCTTGCGGCAAAGCTCATCGCTTCCTTCCATGACGAAAACGGTTCCGTTGCTGTTTCGGGTCTCGTGGCCAATGACAGCGCCGAAGTCGACTTCGATGAGGCCGAATTCCGCCGCGATAGTTCCGTGCTTGACTCGGTGCAACTGGCTGGCACGGGAAAGATCACCGACCGTTTATGGAATAAACCAGCGCTGAGCGTCATTGGAATGGATATGCCTAGTGTTGACCGCTCGTCAAATACCTTAATTCCGCAGATGCGCTTTAAGGTGTCGATGCGTTTGGCACCAGGACAAGAGCCGCAACAGGCACTGGCTGCGTTGGAAGCACATGTGAAGTCAGTGGATCTGCGCGGTGCCGAGGTCCAGTTTGTCGCCACCGAAGGCGGAAACGCGTACCAAGCAGATCTTGAAGCGTCGGCGAACGACACTGCACGTTGGGCGCTCGAGCAGTCGTGGGGAGTCGAGCCGGTCAGCATGGCGCTGGGCGGATCCATTCCTTTCATTGCCGACCTGCTCGAGGTATTCCCGCAGGCGCAGATCCTGGTTACCGGAGTGGAAGATCCTGATTCGAGAGCGCACTCGGCTAACGAGTCGCTTCATATTGGGGACTTCCAGAAGGCAATTGTTGCCGAAGCATTGCTTTTGGCACGGATTAACTCGACGGGACTATGAACCGCGTCATATGACGAGAAGATCAAAGAGCATTTTTGATCCTCGCGACGTAGTATTGAATCAAGAAAAGATGCCATTTAGCCCGATGCACTTCGGGATGAAGGCGTCACATCAAACAGTATGGGAGGAAAATCATGACTGTAGCCGTTGACCAGACCGCGGGTGACTCTACCGAGGTGCCAACCCACGAGGTGGCAATTTCCGACGTAGCTGCGCAGAAGGTACGTTCACTTCTTGAGCAGGAAGGCCGCGATGACCTTCGTTTGCGTATCGCCGTTCAGCCCGGTGGCTGCTCTGGCTTGATTTACCAGCTCTACTTCGATGAGCGCATGCTTGAAGGCGATCACGTACGCGATTTTGATGGCGTAGAAGTGGTTGTCGACAAGATGAGCGTGCCGTATCTGTCGGGCGCTTCGATCGATTTCGAAGACACGATTTCCAAGCAGGGGTTCACCATTGACAACCCTGCCGCATCCGGATCTTGTGCCTGTGGAGATTCCTTCCACTAGGCCACAAGGAACTAACGCCGCTGTTTAAACGTTGAAGAAATTTCTCGTTCAAACAGCGGCGTTTTTCGGTATTCCGGGGTCGAAGAGGGTAAGCTCTACAGAGAGTAGTAAAACTATGTTTCCCTTCGTGAGCCACCTCACCGTGCAACTCGTTTAACCGCGAGGTGACTTATGAAGACCACATTCTGCACCAACAAAGAGGAAGGGCCGTCTGTGAGTTCGCAATACCGAACCGGCAGTCGCGGATCTGCTAAAGCTAAAGTTATTGCTTTGGTCGGCGCCGGCGCATTGCTGCTGACGGGATGTACAGCGGAGGCTAAACGCGGGTGGCTCCCTAACGTGGAGCGCGACACCACGAACCACACTGGAGCAATCCAGGATCTATGGGTTCACTCCTGGATCGCCGTAATCATTATCGGTGTGATGACTTGGGGCCTGATGCTTTGGTGCGTCGTGGCTTATCGTCGTCGCAAGACCGATACCGGCTACCCGCGTCAGCTCAGCTACAACCTGCCATTGGAGATCTTCTACACGGCCATTCCTTTGGTCCTTGTTTTGGTCTTCTTTAGCTTCAATAACACCGTTGAGAAGTCAATCAACGCACCCGTAGATTCCGAGGTCGTCGTTGACGTCCGCGCGAAGCAGTGGTCGTGGGACTTCAACTACAACTACGAGGGCCAGAAGAAGTACTTCGCTGGCGAACAGGCTCACCTGAACACGGATGGCTCGGCAGGCGTTGAAGAAACTTTGCCTACCCTGTACCTACCTGCAGGTAAGTCGGTAACTCTCGAGCTCAACAGCCGTGACGTTATCCACTCGTTCTGGGTTCCAGCATTCCTTCAGAAGCTGGATATGATCCCCGGCAAGACCAACCACATTTACCTGACTCCACAGGTTGAAGGTACCTTCGCTGGTAAGTGCGCCGAGCTTTGCGGCGAGTACCACTCGGAAATGCTCTTCAACGTGAAGGTCGTCAACGACGCCGAATTCAAGGCCCAGCTTGCCAAGATGGAAGATGGCCACATTGGCGAAGAATACGACCGTCAGCCCAACAAGGTTAACTCCGTTGTTGTGGAGCACGGCCATGAAGAGGGAGGAAAGTAGTCACTATGACAACGTTTGAATACGCTACCGACGACGTCAAGACGATTGCCCCATCTGTCGTGCCGAGGTCAAAGGGTCGTCTATTCGTCGACTACATCACGACGACTGACCACAAGAAGATCGGGTACATGTACCTGATCACCTCGTTCATCATGTTCTGCATCGGCGGCGTCATGGCGCTGCTGATCCGTGCTGAGCTGTTCGAACCTGGCATGCAGATCCTGCAGACCAAGGAACAGTACAACCAGCTATTCACGATGCACGGCACCGTCATGCTGCTGATGTTCGCAACTCCGCTCTTCGCCGGTTTCGCCAACGTCATGATGCCTCTGCAAATCGGTTCCCCAGATGTGTCCTTCCCACGCCTCAACGCGTTGGCCTTCTGGTTCTTCTCCCTGGGTTCGACCATTGCACTCGCTGGCTACCTCACCCCTCAGGGTGCTGCTAGCTTCGGTTGGTTCGCTTACGCACCTCTGTCGAACACCACCTTCTCGCCGGGCGTCGGCGGAGACCTCTGGGTCTTCGGTCTTGCTCTGTCGGGCTTCGGTACCATTCTTGGTGCCGTCAACTTCATCACCACGATCATCTGTTTGCGCGCACCTGGCATGACCATGTGGCGTATGCCGATCTTCACCTGGAACATCTTGATCACCTCGATCTTGGTTCTCATGGCTTTCCCACCGCTAGCAGCTGCGCTGTTCGCACTGGGTGCCGACCGGCGCTTCGGGGCACATATCTTCGACCCGGACAATGGCGGTGCGGTCCTGTGGCAGCACCTGTTCTGGTTCTTCGGTCACCCTGAGGTCTACATCATTGCGCTGCCGTTCTTCGGTATCGTCTCTGAAATCTTCCCGGTCTTCAGCCGCAAGCCGATCTTCGGTTACAAGGGTCTGGTCTTCGCGACCATCTCCATTGCTGCGCTTTCGGTTTCCGTCTGGGCTCACCACATGTACGTGACCGGCTCGGTGATGTTGCCATTCTTCGGCTTCATGACGATGCTGATCGCAGTGCCAACTGGTGTGAAGTTCTTCAACTGGATCGGTACTCTGTGGCGAGGTTCGATTACCTTCGAAACCCCTATGCTGTGGAGCATCGGCTTCATGATCACCTTCCTGTTCGGTGGCCTGACCGGTATTATCCTGTCGGCTCCGTCGCTTGACTTCCACGTTTCGGATACCTACTTCGTGGTCGCTCACTTCCACTACGTGGTCTTCGGTACCGTGGTGTTCGCAATGTTCGCCGGATTCTACTTCTGGTGGCCAAAGTGGACCGGCAAGATGCTCAACGAGCGTTTGGGCAAGATCCACTTCTGGCTGCTGTTCATCGGCTTCCACGGAACCTTCCTCATCCAGCACTGGTTGGGTGTTATGGGTATGCCACGTCGTTACGCTGACTACATGCCGGAAGATGGCTTCACCGCGATGAACCAGGTTTCGACCGTGTTCGCCTTCATCTTGGGTATGTCGATGATTCCGTTCTTCTGGAACGTCTGGGTTACCCACCGCAATGGCAAGATGGTTGAAGTTGATGATCCATGGGGCTTCGGCGCATCGCTGGAGTGGGCAACTTCTTGCCCACCACCACGTCACAACTTCCACTCGATTCCACGTATCCGTTCCGAGCGCCCAGCGCTTGATCTGCACCACCCAGAACTGAGTGGCCGTGCTACTCCTACTGCTGGTGCCGCAAAGATCTTCGGACCGGCTGACCAGAAGGACCTGTAAAGATGAAAGTTGAATCCTGGATCTTCCTGGGTGGAATCTTCTTCTTCACCCCTATCGCGGTCGTCTACGGTTACATGACTAACTGGGATGAATGGGTTGGCCTGTTAGCACTGCTGATGCTGGTTGGCTTGTCGGCCATGGTTGGCGGCTACCTGTACTTCACCGCAAAACGCGTTGGCCCTCGTCCCGAGGATCGTCTTGACGGCGAAATCCACGAGAGCGCCGGCGATGTCGGACTCTTCGCACCGTGGAGCTGGTGGCCACTGGTTCTTGCCAGTGCCGCAGCAATCGGCTTCCTTGGCTTAGCCCTTGGATGGTGGGTTATGTTCATCGGTGTGGGACTGTGCGTTATCGGTCTTGTTGGCTGGGTTTACGAATACAGCCGCGGCGATCACGCTCACTAAGAAGTTCTCCTAACGGGGTGACAAGTTTTCACTTGTCACCCCGTTAGCATTTTAACTAGCACTTCCGTGTCCTAGGAGACCCACATGCGCTACTCACCGACACCACCGGTCACCGGCACGCTCGATGCCCAAAGCAAGACCAGCAAGTACCGGCAGATCCGTCACATCCTCAAAACGCACGCTCGCGAAGCGTGCAAGCCGGGGTACAAACTCACGCCAGAACGCGAACTGGCCACTCACTTCGGAGTGGCTCGGAAAACTATCCGACAGGCCATTGACGCATTGGTAGACGAGCAGGTACTTAAGCGCGTGGTGGGCATTGGCACGTTCGTCGTTCCAGAAAAAATGGATCTGCGTGTGCGTCTGCACTCCTATTCAGAAGACATGATGCGCCGTGGCATGGTTCCGGACGCTCGCGTCCTCGAATTCGACGAGGTCAAGGCTTCCC
>DNHA01000019.1:7953-15092 GCA_003486025.1 Micrococcaceae bacterium
CCCTACCTCAGCGCCCAACTCATGGTCGAAGAGGGAGCTGGAGTAGTCCGCTTCAAGCGCTTGCTGCTTGCCGACGGCACACCTATGAGCTTGGATGAAAACTACATGCCTGCGGACCTGGTACCCGGCTTCGTTGACGGACCGCCACCATCCAAGCTTTACCAGGCGCTTCACGAGCGATACAGCATCCTCTTGGAATGGGGCGAAGATCAGGTGGAAAGTACAGCCGCCAGCAGTGCACAAGCCTTACTGCTGGGCGTTGAGCAGGGTTTCCCGCTCCTGCAGATCACTCGCTATGCGTATATCGGCGAACGCCTGGCCGACTACTCGGTTTCGCTGTACCGGTCGGACCGCTACAAGCTCTTTGTACCGCTCCAACGGCTTGGAACACGCACTCCACGCTATACAGACAATTTCTAGCCTTAGAAGCGATCCTGTCCTGTGCCAGTGATGCCAGCGCCCGCGCTCAGGCGCTACATAACAGCGAAGACAATGTGGTTGGCACGGGAAGCCTGCCGCGAAGCGGATACTGCTGGGCAAACCGAGACCAACGAACTGACCCAAGCGGTGACTGAATTCTGATTCTGCCGCTGACTTGCTGGCCTCTCGCTAAAGACTAAACACCACAAGCTGGCTAATTCCACTTGCTAACTCCGCTATCCGAAATCAGCGCAGCAGACCACTCGATCCGGCAGCCGTCGAGCGACCCGACGAATCCACCATGGCCGCCATCGACCAGTAGCAGCCCAATGTGGGGTCGGCGCAGAAAACGGAAAATATCGTACGCTGAGGCTTTCTCTATCGATACAGCGATACTTCTTCGACCACTAATGCCCACAATTTGGGAAGTAAGCACTCGTCGTGGGCCTGAACTTAGACCTAATCTTCGGGCTTTTCGTGCTTCTACCCAGAGGGCAGAGGGCAGAGGGTTGTTGTGATTGATTACCTGCACTATTTCAGCATCAAATCCCGGCGATATACTCACGCAGACCGGGGATGGAAGATCGAGTCAGAAGCCTCCAGAAATGTTGGCTAAATCCGAGAAAGGGCACGTCTAGGAATAAACGGATCAATTTCTCATGCCAGCTGTCCCGCAGCAGGTTCCTGCTACGGGGCCCGTTTGGTGTGGAGGTGATGAAGGCATAGCGGCCGAGCATGTTGACGTGTTGATCGCCAAGCGGGGACAGCCGGGCGGTATCCGCGTCATTCATGAGGTTGCCGGCCTCACGCAATGCATTAATGGATGCATCGGTGCGGTGGGAGTTCCAGAGCATGATCGCGTTCAGGGGAAGGCCGAGTGCACTGACCTGGTCTTTCTGGCCTTCTTAGTGGCGCTGATAGATTTGCCCCGTGCCGTCCCTGGAAGGTCATGCGTACCGGGACCACGTACCGCAGATCATCGGCCGAGGTTGGCAACGCTGTTGAACCGAAGGGGAGTAGCTGGCATGAAGCCTGCTTAACCCAGAAGAGGGACACACCAGTAGGTGTGTCCCTCTTTCTGTGACTAATGCGAGTCGATGCTACTTCTCGATCGAGTCTTGCTTTTCGCCTTCGACCTCATGGTGACCGTGGGCTGCGTGCGCAGCTTCGAGCTCCGATGGGGTCACTGGGGCAACACGATCCTCGAAGAAGAACTTCGACAATGCTGCGCGGCGCTTCTCCGAACCGGAGACGTGCCCTGCAGCATCCGGCTGAGCCGGGATGTACTTGTTGTCGTTGTAGCTGGTGAGCAAGAAGCGCTTGTACACGTCAACTTCCTCGTGCTTCTCCGAGAAGCCACCTTCAGGCGACATCTGGATAATGCCAGCTTCACGGCCGTGCAGCACGATCTCGCGATCCTTACGCTGCAGCGACAAGCAAATACGGCGGGTAATCCAGAAAGCGAAGATCGGGCCCAGGAAGAAGAGTGTGCGCAGCCAGTAGGTTACGTCATTCAATGCCACATGGAAGTGGGTCGCAATCAGGTCCGAGGAGGCAGCTGCCCACATGACACAGTAGAAGACGACACCAGCAGCACCCATTGCGGTACGGAATGGAGCGTTACGCGGGCGGTCCAACAGGTGGTGCTCGCGGTTATCCTTGGTCACCCAACGCTCGATCCATGGCCATGCGAACATCACCATGAACAGTACGCCGGCAGGAACCAGGGCAGGAAGCAGAACGCTCAACACCAAGGTGTTATCGCCCCATGGGAACGGGATGATCCATTCGAAGCTGAAGTTACCAAGGTAACCAGGCATCAAACGCAACGCGCCATCAACGAATCCGATGTACCAGTCCGGCTGAGTACCAGCAGAAACAGGTGATGGATCGTATGGACCGTAGTTCCAGATCGGGTTGATCTGGAAGAGACCCGAAATGAATGCCACGATACCGAAGACGATGAAGAAGAATCCACCGGCCTTCGCTGCGTACACAGGACCAACTGGGAAGCCAACAACGTTGTCGTTGGTCCGGCCTGGGCCAGGGTACTGGGTGTGCTTGTGAGTGACAACCATGAACAAGTGGATGACCAGCAGCAAGATGATTACTGCCGGAACGATCATGATGTGCAACGAGTACAAGCGGGGAATGACATGTACGCCAGGGAACTCTCCACCGAAGAAGAACATCGACAGGTAAGTGCCAACGATCGGCAGAGCCTTCATGACGCCGTCGATAATGCGCAGACCGTTACCGGAAAGCAGATCATCGGGCAGTGAATAGCCGGTGAAACCAGCAGCTAGACCCATGATCAGCAGCACGCCGCCGACAACCCAGTTCAGTTCACGTGGTCGGCGGAAAGCGCCGGTGAAGAACACGCGCAGCATGTGCACGGACAGCGATGCTACGAAGAGCAGTGCCGACCAGTGGTGCACCTGGCGCATGAACAAGCCACCGCGGACATCAAAGGAGATGTCCATGGTCGAAGCCATAGCCGCCGACATGCCGATGCCCTTCAACGGGACGTAAGAACCGTTGTAGGTGATGTGGGTCATCGATGGATCGAAGAAGAAAGTCAAGAAAGTACCGGAGAGCAGCAGCAGTACGAAGGTGTACAGCGCTACTTCACCGAACATGAATGACCAGTGGTCAGGGAAGATCTTACGACCAAATTCCTTGACCATGCCCGAGGCACCGACGCGGGAGTCTACGAAATTCGCTAGACGACCGGTAGTGGTTGACGGGGTGTATTCATTGGTTGTTGCCATGATTATCCACGCTCCCAGTAGCTTGGGCCTACAGGTTCGTGGAAGTCGCTCTGAGCTACGAGGTAGCCGTCAGCGTCCACGGTAATAGGCAACTGTGGAAGTGCGTGACCTGCCGGGCCGAAGATAACCTTGCACTCATTGGCGAGGTCGAAGGTCGACTGGTGGCATGGGCACAGCAGGTGGTGGGTGTGCTGCTCGTACAAGGCGATCGGGCAACCCACGTGGGTGCAGATCTTCGAGTAGGCAACAATGCCATCTACGTGCCAGTCTTCACGGCCCTCGGAAATATTCATTTCCTGCGGGTCCATGCGCATGAGCAGTACAACTGCCTTAGCCTTTTCGTTCAGCATGTTCTCTGCATTTTCCAGACCCTCAGGGATCACGTGGAAAGCGGAGCCAAGCTGGACATCCGAGGCCTTGATCGGAGTACCCGATGGGTCGCGGGTCAGACGAACGCCGGTGTCCCACAAAGTGTGACGCATCTGCTCGATCATCTGATGTGCGGTCTTACCGGTGCGGTCAAGGTCGCGGAACATGAAGATTGCTGGAATCGGTGCCAAAGCGATGGCACCAATCAAAGTGTTGCGGATCAGCGGACGGCGCTTGATACCGGTTTCTTCGATCACGGTGTCGATGATATCGACTGCATCCTGGCGATCTTTTTCGGAGCTGATTTCGTGACGTTGTTCAACGAGTTCATGGTCCGGCATCAGAGTCTTAGCCCAGTGAACGATACCCACACCAATGCCGAGCATCGCGAATGCGGTGCCCAAGCCCAGTGCAGCGTTCTGCACACGCAGTTCTGCGAAGGTCATATCGCCCAGGTGACCCAGGACGAAGTAAGCCACGAAGAAGAACAGCGTGCCAATGATGGAGATGGTAAATAGCAGCGCAACTTGGCGCTCGTGTCGCTTGGCTGCGCGCGGATCGCGATCTGCGAGACGCGGACGATGTGGGGGGAGTCCTGGATCCGGGAACCGGTCCTGAGCTACATCGTCAGCCTTAGCAACGGTGCCCGATTCTTCGGGACTGCCGTGACTATGGTCGCCCATGTTTCTCTCTCATCCTTCTGTTAGGAATTTATGTACGTAGTGATGTTTGCGGTTTTCACCGCGAAAGCCTTAGGAAGGACGCGAGGTCAACCAAATGGTGAAGGCGATGATGATGCCCAAACCGGCGGTCCAAACGAAGAGACCTTCAGCCACTGGGCCAAGGTTTCCAAGAGCAGCGCCACCGGCAGAACCATTAGCTTCAATGGTCTTCAAGAAGGTGATCACATCGCGCTTCTCATCGGGGGTGATGTTCGAGTCGTTGAACACTGGCATGTTCTGCGGACCGGTAGCCATCGCTTCGTAAATGTGCTTCTCTGAGACGCCTGCTAGCGTCGGAGCAAACTTACCGCGGGTCAACGCGCCACCACCGGCAGCAGCGTTGTGGCACATTGCGCAGTTCACGCGGAAGACGGTGCCACCGTGGGCGGCGTCGCCCTGAGTGGTATCCAGCACTTCTTCGCCTGGAATTGCTGGACCTGCACCGAGGCTCGCAACGTAGGCCGACAGCTGGGAGATCTGCTCATCGTCAAACTGTACTGGCTTAGCCTGGGCCTGTGGCCCCTGCATCTGCATCGGCATACGGCCGGTGCCTACCTGGAAGTCAACTGCTGCTGCGCCGACGCCGATCAACGATGGGCCGTCTGCGGTGCCTTCGGCGCTCATGCCGTGGCAGGTGGCGCAGTTGGCTACGAAAAGCTTCTGGCCTTCTTCCACATCGGTAACCGATGCAGAAGTGGTATCCGCTGCCTTCGCTTCGCTTACGCTGCCTGCTGCAGTGTAGAGACTGCCGGTGACCAGCAATCCGAACAACAGCAGGGCCACAGCGGCGAGCGGGTGGCGGCGCTTTTTCGAAAGAGCCTTCACTTGCTGGTTCCTCACTTAGTTTCTTGGTGTGGTGTTGCCATACTTCCGTGGAGGCAACTGATGGATATTAGTTGCCTATTTTAGGAAGTAGATGATCGCAAACAGCGCGATCCACACTACGTCAACGAAGTGCCAGTAATAAGACACAACGATGGCGCCGGTCGCTTCGAAGTGACCAAACTTCTTAGCCAACATAGCTCTACCGATGATCAGCAAGAATGCGATCAGGCCACCGAGCACGTGTATGCCGTGGAAGCCGGTAGTGATGTAGAACGATGAAGCGTACGAGTTCGAGTTCATTGCAACGCCTTCGCTCACGAGCACGGCGTATTCATAGGCCTGAACAGAGACGAAGATCGAGCCGAGAATGAAGGTGAGGATGAACCATTCGATCATTCCCCATTCCTTGAACTTAAAAAGTCCGCCGGTACGGCGGAGCTTGAACTCTTCGGCTTTGAACACGCCAATCTGGCAGGAGAACGAGCTGGACACCAGAATCAAGGTGTTAACCAGCGCGAACGGTACGTTCAGCTTTGAAGTTTCGGTCGCCCAAAGCTCGGGCGCGGCAGCCCGGAGGCTGAAATACATGGCGAAGAGGGCGGCGAAGAACATGAGCTCGCTGGAGAGCCACACCATCGTTCCCACCGACACCATGTTTGGGCGGTTCGGCGCATGTGGCGCCGTCGTATTTGGGGCATGAGTCGCAGTTGTCACCCTGTCATTATGTCTCTAAACAGCCCTCAGATACCAATGCAAACCATGGTTATTTGGGGTTTGCTACGCCACACCATGAGAACAACCGCGGAAACATGCGGAAGTAGCCGAGAAACTCTTTCTACAATTTGTAGAGCTTGGGTCGGCGCGCCGCACGAAACAATCGCTTAAACAACACAAATGTTCCCTAATTGAGGGCATTTTTGACCCGAAAACAGTCTTTTGACCGCGTATCACGTGACGACATGAACTAGCAGAGAGGGGGACCCGTGGATAGGCTTGTATACGTGTCAACGAGCCTTGCAAATGAAAAGTTCCCAACGTGGCCAGATCTTTTGGCCTCCCTAATTAGCGGCCAGAATCTGAGCCGTGAAGATGCCGCCTGGGCCATGAATCAAATCATGACCGGTGAAGCCAGCGATGTGCAGATCGCAGGCTTCCTTGTCGCGCTGCGCGCCAAGGGGGAGACAGTGGCAGAGCTTACCGGCCTTGTTGACTCCATGGTGGGCAATGCTCGCGAACTTGTCATCGATGCACAAACATTAGACATTGTCGGGACCGGCGGCGATCGACAGAACACCGTAAATATCTCTACGATGTCGACTCTGGTATGCGCCGGCGCCGGTGTGAAGATCGTAAAGCATGGAAACCGTGCCTCGTCTTCGTCCTCAGGGTCTGCGGATGTCCTGGAAGCCTTGGGCGTCCACCTGGACGTACCAATCGACCGCCTTGTAGAGGTCTACGAAAAGGTCGGCATTGCCTTTTGCTTCGCCAATATCTTCCACCCCTCCATGCGCCACGTCGCCGGAGCGCGTCGCGGGCTGCGCGTACCTACTGCCTTCAACTTCATGGGTCCGCTGACTAACCCAGCGCTTCCCAGCGCTTCGGCGATTGGTTGCTCGGATCTACGCATGGCTCCGATTATGGCTGGCGTGATTGCGAGCCGAGGCGTACGTGGCTTGGTATTCCGCGGGAATGATGGGCTGGACGAAATGACCACGACCGCCTCGAATATGGTCTGGGAGGTACGAGACGGAAAAGTTGAGGAATTTGCCTTCGACGCTCAGCAAGTAGGCATTGGCCGAGCTAAGCTCGATGATTTGCGCGGGGCTGATGCCGCCTACATTGCCAGTGTCGTGCGGGATATCGTCTCCGGAGCCACGGGTCCGGTGCGTGACGCCGTGGTGCTCAATTCAGCGGCCGGAATGGTCGCATTTGATCAGGATGCCGAGGGTAGCTTTATTGACAGGATGCGGGCGGCAATGCGTCGCGCCGAAGAATCCCTGGATTCCGGTGCCGCCGCCAAGGTCCTGGATGC
>DNHA01000125.1:0-2154 GCA_003486025.1 Micrococcaceae bacterium
GCCATTACCGACCCAATTGCGGAAACCTGCGTCATGGTCACCCGTGCAGAGCAGGTCATTGGCGTGATCGGCGTGCGCGATGAACTACGCCCTGAAGCGGCCGAGGCAATTCGAGACCTGCATAACCAGGGAATCGACGTGGTGATGCTCACCGGCGATAACTCCCGTACTGCCCACGCGCTGGCTTCAATCGCCGGTATAGACACCGTTCATGCCGAACTGCGACCTGAAGACAAGGCCCGTGAAATCGCTTCGTCGGTGCAGCAGGTTCCTACAGGGATGATCGGTGACGGGATCAACGATGCCCCTGCCTTGGCTAGCGCTACCGTGGGGATTGCGATGGGCGCTACCGGTGCCGATGCCGCCATAGAATCAGCTGACGTAGCCTTCACCGGCCATGACTTGAGACTGATCCCGCAAGCCTTGTCCCATGCCCGACGGGGCCGAGCGATCATGAATCAGAACATCGTCCTGTCAATGGCGATCATCGTTGTCCTGCTGCCCTTGGCTATTACCGGAGTGCTTGGATTAGCCGCGGTAGTGCTGGTTCACGAGGTCGCAGAAGTCATCGTGATTGCCAACGGCCTTCGTGCTGCCCGTATCCACCGCAAGCAGCTCACCCAGCAGCCGGGCAACGTCCTGCATTAGCGCTGGTTTCGTTGCCGTTGAAGGCGGGGCACTATTTCCACCGGGAAATTAGCGCCCCGCCTTCAACCATCTAAAACCAAAGTGGGTGGTGCTGTGCGGTGCGCCATTTTTAACGGTGATAAACCGCCAATTGAAACTAACAGTCATACGCCGGGGATTCCTGGTTCTTGGTTGTCTGGTCAAAAACGACCGATTATGGGACGGTCAGTGCGCCACCGTCCGACCTCAGCCATCCCTATCTTTTCGAGACCAACCCAAAGAACCTCTCAAAGAACTCCCCAAGCTTCTGCACCACCCGCCGTTTCTTCTCCCCATGGTTCTTCTCCTTTGAAAAACGAGACACCGGAGGCAAGACCATGGTGATCGCTGTTCCCGAGGCCCGAATGCTTCCCTCACGGAACGCAGCATCGATGAACTGGGCTGTTTCTTCCGGCTTCAAATTCTCCGCAGCGATGATCTCTCCCAGTTCCTTCTCCCGCTGGGCTTCCAAGTATGCAGTCACCTGACCCTAGACCTGAGAAGCTATATAGTTGCAAATTTCTTCTTCCTCGGCACCAAGATTTACGGTTCTTGGCGGTGCTTAAGCTGACCGGTGGTACTGCTCGTGGACTCGATCCATAACCTTTCCGATACCCCGGCAGCAGACATACTCACTCTTGGAAACGATGCTGCATTAACGGTAAGGAAACGGCTATGCACCATCGCTGAAATTTGTGTATCCGACGCTCATGCGGGGTCGTGTTTGTTGCGCTACTGTGCAAGTTGCTTAAAGGGTTCAGTTCACGATCTCAAAGTGGTAGCATCCGCGGTATCCATCGAGACTAAGGAGCAAAATCAATGAGTCACATCATCTCCATGCTGAAAACCCACCCCAACAAACCCAATGACCCGGACCTTCAGAAGCTTGCGGACTGTATCGCCGCCTGTTTCGAATGCGCCCAGAGCTGTACCGCGTGTGCCGACGCGTGCTTGGCCGAAGACATGGTCGCCGAGTTGCGTCTCTGCATCCGGACCAATCTCGACTGCGCCGATATCTGCAACGCCACCGTCAACGTTCTGACTCGCCAAACCGGCCAGAACCCATCGGCAGTCAAGGCAATGCTTGAAGCCTGCCGGACAGCCTGCCAGCAGTGTGCCACCGAATGCGAGAAGCATGCTGGCATGCACGAGCATTGCCAGGTCTGCGCTGAAGCTTGCCGCCGGTGCGAAAAAGCCTGTGCCCTGCCGTTGGCGGCCATCGGCTAAGCGTCTGTTGTTGGGCACGAGTGGACAGATGAGGCTTGCCAGAAAACTCGAGTTATACCCCCTTAGGGTATATTCTGAACCTACGCAGGACTTAACGGGCGGTTGCCCCCAGTGTTAGGGCCGGCGTATTCAGACGAGAATTCGAGACCGCCCTCGGGGGTCCAGGAGGGAAGCCATCATGAACCACGCACCGGAGAACCGGGAACACGGCCACTCAGTCTCCCCTGGGCACGGGGGTCGCACTCTCGCATCCAAAGACAG
>DNHA01000125.1:2181-3485 GCA_003486025.1 Micrococcaceae bacterium
AACACGCCGTCCACAGCCACGGCGAGCACGCAGGACACAGTACCGCGATGTTCAAGAATAAGTTCTGGTTGAGCCTGGCACTCTCAATCCCGGTGGTAATTTTCAGCCCGATGTTCGCCCACCTCTTCGGCTATCAGATCCCGGACTTCCCCGGCGCCGCCTGGATCGCTCCGGTGCTCGGATCGGTGATCTTCTTCTACGGAGGACTGCCCTTCCTGAAGGGCGGCTGGAAAGAACTGCGCAGCAAGCAGCCTGGAATGATGCTGCTGATCATACTGGCAATCACTATCGCCTTTCTCTCCTCGTGGATCACCACGCTATACATCGGCAACTTCAACCTCGACTTCTGGTGGGAACTGGCCCTGCTGGTAGTGATCATGCTTCTGGGCCACTGGATCGAGATGCGCGCCCTAGGCTCGGCGCGCGGCGCACTAGATGCTCTGGCAGAACTGCTACCTGATGAAGCCGAACGCGTCACCGCAGAGGGCACGGACACAGTACGAATCAGCGATCTATCCGTCGGCGATATCGTACTGGTCCGCTCCGGTAGCCGGCTGCCTGCTGACGGGGAAATCACCGAAGGCCAAGCGGAACTGGACGAATCGATGATCACCGGCGAATCCAAGACCGTACCGCGAGGTCCCGGAGACAGCGTAGTGGCCGGCACTGTGGCCACGGACAGCTCCCTGCGCATCAAGGTGGCAGCCGTCGGGTCAGATACCGCTCTAGCCGGAATCCAGCGTCTGGTCTCTGAGGCCCAGGCCTCCTCCTCGAAAGCCCAAGCGCTAGCGGACCGTGCAGCGGCTTTTCTGTTCTACTTCGCTCTTGGCGCCGGCATCATCACTTTCCTCACCTGGGTGCTCCTGGGCAGTCCCAACGAGGCGGTTATCCGCACCGTCACCGTTCTGGTCATCGCCTGCCCGCACGCACTGGGCCTTGCCATTCCACTGGTCATCGCGATCTCCACCGAACGGGCGGCACGGGCTGGAGTGCTGATCAAGAACCGCATGGCCTTGGAACGGATGCGCACCATCGATGTGGTCCTCTTCGACAAAACCGGCACTCTAACTCTGGGCCAGCCTGCTCTGACCGGCATTTCCACAGCCCCTGGTCTCAGCGATAACGACTTGCTGGCACTGGCGGCCGCAGTTGAGGCGGACAGCGAACATCCCTCGGCCCGGGCTATCGTCGCAGCGGCCCGGGCCCGAGACATCCGGATTCCGACTGCTACCGAATTTACCTCGCTGACCGGGCGTGGCGTGACCGCCAACGTCGGTGGAGCCGACATCATGATCGGCGGACCG
>DNHA01000125.1:3502-6872 GCA_003486025.1 Micrococcaceae bacterium
CTTGCTTGACTCCCAAGCCCTGACGATCCCGCGAGAACTGCAGGAGCAGACTCAGCCTTGGGTCGAGCGAGGCGCCTCCGTACTCCACGTGGTTCGTGCTGGGCAAGTGATTGGTGCCCTGAGTTTGGAAGATGAGATCCGCGCCGATTCCCGCCAGGCCGTTGCCGCGTTGCAGTCCCGGGGCCTCAAAGTCGCGATGATCACCGGTGATGCGCAGCAGGTCGCCGAAGCAGTGGCTGGAAAGCTGGGCATCGACGAGGTCTTCGCCCAAGTTCTGCCCCAGGACAAGGATAAGAAGGTTGCCGAGCTGCAGGCCCGCGGCCTGAAAGTGGCCATGGTCGGGGACGGGGTCAACGACTCCCCAGCACTGGCTCGGGCCGAGGTTGGCATTGCCATCGGTGCCGGCACCGATGTGGCAATAGAATCGGCGGGGGTTGTCTTGGCCGGCAACGACCCGCGGGCGGTGATGTCTATGCTGGAACTATCCAGAGCCAGCTACCGCAAGATGATCCAGAACCTGGCGTGGGCCACCGGCTATAACGTGATTGCGGTCCCGCTGGCTGCCGGAGCACTGGCGTTTGCTGGGGTGTCGATCTCTCCGGCCATCGCAGCGATCCTGATGTCCCTGTCCACCATCGTGGTCGCGCTCAACGCCCAATTGCTGCGACGCATCAATCTCGATCCAGACACCATACATTAATCACATTAGACCAGTTTCAAGCGCTTTCTTTTGTCGGGCACAGGATGCGCCAGTACCCTTGAGATGAAAACCTTCACTCTGGTGGAAAGGCAGGATGCGATGAATCAGGTTATGACGCCTCGTCGTTTCCTGTCTCTGCTTGTCCCTGCGTCGGGCAATCCTGCTGGCCGCCGCCCGGTTATTCTTATGCTGGGTTTGGCCGGAATCATCCTCGGAATCTTGGGGATGCATGTCTTAGGAGCGTCCCACCAAGCGCCAGATACTGCTGGTCTGAGCGCGGCCTCTGCGCACCAAGCAGTCTCCCACGATCACGGTCCAGCCGTAATGGCCACAGATGGGACGGTCGGTGGCGACGCAGATAGTACCTGCTACGGGCCATGCAATGGCGAACATCATCTCATGGCTGCCATGTGCGTACTCATAGTCATTGTCCTGGCCGTCTTGTGGTTTCTTCCTAAGCGTTGGTTCATTATTCCTGGCAAGGGAGTGCGCGCCCCGCCAGTCATGCCTGCACCGGCAAACCGGTTGCCGTGGACTCCCTCACTCATCGAACTCTCTATCAGTCGCACATAAAAACGCCGGCCGCTTTCCCCATACCGGGGAGAGCTCCGGCTATTCGTGCTCACCCTTGTGTGCCGTCTTGGCCGGATATTGATGGATACCCCGTTTGAGAACACTTTGAAGGAATACCCACATGAAACGCCTGACTTCCATTTCGGCAACCGCTCTTGCAGCAGCGCTCGTCCTGTCCGGATGCTCCACCGACGCTGGCACCACCGAACCTGAAAGCACTATGTCCGGCATGGATCATGGCAGCATGCCGCCGTCGGCCTCCGATGCTGCAGCCGACCACAATAGTGCCGATGCCATGTTCGCGCAGATGATGACGCCTCATCACGAACAGGCTGTCCAGATGAGCGACATCATGCTGGCCAAGAAAAACCTGGATCCCCGGGTTACCGAGCTTGCCCAGGACATCAAAGCCGCCCAGGGGCCGGAAATCAAGAAAATGAACGACTGGCTCCAGACCTGGGGCGAGCCTATGAAGATGTCCGGAAGCCATGAGATGGACGGGATGATGACCCCGGAGGACCTTTCCAACCTCGAAGCCACCCAGGGCACCGAAGCTTCGCGGTTGTTCCTGACCCAAATGATCGCCCACCATGAGGGGGCCATCACTATGGCTGAGGACGAAGTCGCCAACGGATCGAATCCTGCAGCCGTCGAGCTGGCTAAGGATGTTGTCTCCAGCCAGGGAACCGAAATTCAGGCCATGAAGACCCTGCTAGCCGACCTCTAAAGACTCCACGTTGCCGCTGCTGCCTAGGGTGCCGACTCCCCTGACCCATCTGACCAGCACTTCTGATTGATTCAAGGAACCACCATGCTTACACAGAACTCGCTTTTGCGCGCTCAAAAACGCGCAGTCTTGTCCGTCGCCGCGCTCTCTATGGCCCTACTCACGGGCTGCACGCAGTCAATCAGCGAAGGACCCGCTGCGCAAGAAGCTGCCAGCGTCGCAGTCTTCCGCCACGTCCACGGCATGAGCGTTGACCCGGATTCCGGGCGCATCCTTTTGGCCACCCATGAGGGACTCTTCGATGCCACAGCTGACGAACCGCAGAAAATCGGGCCCACCATTGACCTGATGGGATTCGCCACCGCCGGAAAAGACGAGTATTACGCTTCCGGGCACCCGTCGACTGAGACCGGTCTGCCCGACCCGGCGGGTTTGATCCGATCAACTGATGGCGGGTCCACGTGGGAACCGCTCTCTCTTCAAGGCAAATCCGATTTCCACGCCTTGGCCGTCACCGGCGAGAGCGTCATCGGTTTTGACGGCACACTGCGGGTGACCGATGACACGGTCACATGGAACACCATAGATGCCGGCATCCAGCCCTATCATCTCGCCGGAAGCCCGCTGTCCCAAGTCGTGCTGGCCACCACCGAACAAGGAGTACACCGTTCTGAGCTTGGCGGGAAAACCTGGACCTTACCCCAAGACGCTCCGGTCCTGCTGCTGACCGCTGTTGCCAGCAAATCGGTCGCCGTCGGAGTGGAACCGGATGGTGCGGTGCAGCTCAGCCGCGATGCCGGACGCACTTGGCAAGAGACTGGTGGAGTCGTCACCGGGCAACCGGCTGTAATTGCCGCCACCGGCGACGATGGCGGACAGGTGCGGATCTGGGTGGCCACCAGTACGGGTATCTCACACTCCACGGACGACGGAGCGACTTTCACCGAGAAAACCCCATGAGCCGAATAACCTCAAAGAATCCCGGCACCGGCTCACCTGTCGTCATCAGAGATGCCACAGAACAAGACCTGAGCAGGATGGCCTCGGACATGATCCGCTACCTTCCAGATGGATTATTCCCCCAGTTAGGAAACCACTTCGTACGTCGTTGGATGAAAACGTTCCTCACCGAACGATTCGGGANNGTGAGTGACGATGAACAGCCATTAGGCTTCCTAATTGGCTCGACCAACCAAGTCCGCCACATCGCTGACGTACTTGCCAACCAGAAGTGGGGACTTCTCCTCTCGGGTCTCGCGGCGCTCTCCATCCGGCCACGTGTACTTCTTCATTTTCTGGGCACCCGCGCACGTCCCTATGCCCACAGTCTGCTAGGACGCACCGCTAGCCCGGTATCCAGCGACAGAGTG
>DNHA01000284.1 GCA_003486025.1 Micrococcaceae bacterium
CAGCGGCCAGCTTCGGCTCAGGAATCGTCCCACGCTCAAGCCCGCCAGCGGCAGCGCGAGCAGCGTGGCAGCAATAATCACGCAGGCCGAGACCCAGTCGATGGTGGAAATTAATGGCAAGGTCGCCGCCGCCACGGCTCCGAGCTTTGCCAGCGGGTTGATCTTTGCCAGCCAGCTGCGCCCCAACGGAGCGTCAAGCATGGGACCCTGGACATCGATTCGACGCCCAGCATCATCAGGCGCGCGAGTCAGGTGCAGTTCGGTCGCTTCCAGAGCACGGGCAAAATCAGTGTCGTGCGTCACCGCCACCACGCTGGTGCCCGCGCGCAGCTCTTCGATGAGAATTTTTGCCAGTTCCAGCCACGTGTTGGCGTCTTGGCCAAAGGTGGGCTCGTCCAAGATGAGCACATCGGGCGAGGCAGCAAGCACCGTGGCAACAGATAATCTGCGCTTCTCACCGCCGGAGAGGGTGAATGGGTTGGCATCTGCCAGAGCAGTGAGCCCCAGCCGTTCAAGTAGCTCCGCTACCCGCCGTTCCACCGCCTGGGCCGCATGCTGATCCTGTGCGCTGCCCGCGAGCCGAGCCCGAGTCGGTGCAAATGCTAGTTCTTCACGAACACTTTGGGTGACAAATTGATGTTCGGGCTCTTGGAATACCGTCCCGATTCTGCCCACCAGTACCCCAGCTCGCCAGCTGAACGGTTCGCTTCCCTGCCCTTGGGACAGCTGCGGGCTCGCTTCAAGCGTTCCGGAAGCCGGCTCAAGCAATCCGCCGAGGGTCAACGCCAAGGTGGATTTACCTGCACCATTTTCGCCGAGCACCACCAGCGCCCGGGAGGCGCGCAGTTCTAGGTTTATCGGTTGGGTTCGTATCGCATGGACGCTGCGCGATACTTGCATTTGGGCCGCGGTCAGCAACTGTGCGCCAGGGCTCGTGCCCACCGGTTCGGTCTCTGGGACAAAGCCTGGAACCCAGATACCCGAAGCTGCTAACTCACGACGGATTTTTTCATCGTCAAATAATGCCTGCGGATTGAGGTCATGGGCAATTCCACCACCCGGGGCAAGCACCAGGACTCGATCCACATGCTTGGCCCACGCTTGCAGGCGGTGCTCCACCACGATCAGTGTTGCCCCGGTTGATTCTGCCGCGGCGAGTACTGCATCTCGCAACGGTTCGATACCTGCCGGATCAATATTTGCGGTGGGCTCATCGAGCAGCATCAGCCCCGGATTCATCGCCAGGATTCCAGCCAGGGCAAGGCGTTGCTTTTGGCCTCCGGAAAGCTCCTGGGTGCGGTGCCCCAAATCCAGGTCTCCAAGGCCTACCTCTTTGAGTACCTGCGGGATTCTGGCGCGGATGATTTCTGGTGCAACGCCAAGGTTCTCGGCACCGAAGGCGATATCGTCACCCACGCGGCTCTGCACAATTTGGGTCTCGGGATCTTGCTGCATGAGGCCCACTGGGAATTTCCGGGCAAAAGCATCTTGCTGTTGGATCTTCAGCTCACCGGTAGAAGTTTGGCGTTCGTCGGCTTCCAGCACCCCGGCCAAGGCGTGCAGCAAGGTAGATTTTCCGGCGCCAGAGGCACCAAGCAGCAGCACTTTCTGGCCGGCCGGAATCCGTACGTTCAATCCTTGCAAGGCCGGCACTTCGCGTTCTGCGTGATGCCAGCCAAAATCGGTGGCAAGAATTTCAAGTCCCCGCTTGGAAGTACGTTCGGCAGTGCGGGCCGCGCTGGTGCTACTCACTTCAGGCACGTCCCCACGGACTTTCCAGATGCGCTGAGCGGCTGGTCAAGGCGCCCAGCGCACCGGTTTTCGCCAAGGCGCGCGCCGCTAGCCACGTCAGCAGCCCGGCAATGACCAGACCGGATATACCGGTGGCAAATACGTGGAACAGTTTCATCGCTTCGGTGTATTTCGCGTTGTAGCCCAGCAGGTAGACTTCACCGATTCCACCAAAAATACCGGTCATGAAGCCAGCGAGCAAGGCAACGGGTAAATTCCAGCGCCGGTACCTGAAAGCAGCAAAAATAAGCTCGGCTCCCAGTCCCTGAATGGCACCCGAGATCAGTACGCCCAGCCCCCACTGGGATCCCAGCAATGCCGAAATGATGGCTGCGAGAAGTTCGCAGTACAGTGCGGCACCGGGTTTGCGGATGATCAGCGCACCGAGCACTGCTGGGAATAGCCATACACCTGAAAGGAGCGCGTTGCCTGGTGGGAAGGCAACAAAAGCGAGGCTGAAAAATCCGTAGCCTGCGTTCCATGCCCAGAAGATGACGCCCGAGGCAACAGCGATGACTGAAGCTACGACAATGTCTACCACGCGCCATTGCGCGCGAGTTGTTGCTGGTGCAACGTTCATAAGGTTGGTCCTCCTGTGTCAGGAGGGGAGATGTACGGATTCGTTGGCGTTTGATGGCGCACCCGAGTCCGCATCCGAGATGCTCGACTTCCTTCGCCGGTACTAACCGGAGCAGGTTCGAGGGTCTGCGATCTATCGCACTCTCAGCGTCTGGCGCCGCGAACGGCATGACGCTCCCCTGTCGGAATGATTACTGCTCACCCACCATACCGCAGGTATGCTGGGTTACAGAACGAATCCCCAATACACGAATGCGAGGACCACATGAATGCAGTTCAGAAGCTCATTACCCTTGGAATTTCTATGGGTGCAGGAATGCTAGGAAGTAAGCTCATTGACAAGGTATGGCTGGGATTCACCGGAAATGCGGCGCCTCGTAAAGGCAGTGAAGAAGCCGCCGAAGCTTCGATGCGCCAAGCGCTGGCCTTCGCTGTTTTTTCCGCAGCTGTCGCAGCAATTCTCCAGGTGCTCGCCGAACGCGGAACCAACAACGCGATCACCAGGTTCATCAAGTAATCTGGTGTACTGATAGTTGCGGGGCGGGCCTTTGGGCCCGCCC
>DNHA01000173.1:0-5504 GCA_003486025.1 Micrococcaceae bacterium
GGGTCTAGTTTGAGCTTTACCGGGCACGAGCCGCACTCAGTTCCTTACCATGGCATGCTGCTGGCGTTGTTCGCCGGTGGTGTAGCCACCTTCTCCCAGCTGTATTCGGTCCAAGGACTCTTGCCAAGCATCGCTCAGGACTTGGACATCAGTTCATCCCAAGCGGCACTGACGGTATCCGCGGCCACCCTGGGGTTGGCGCTCGCCGTCACCCCATGGGCCATTATTTCGGACCGCATTGGCCGGCGGCGGGTGATTGCGATTGCGCTTGTTTCCTCGGTGGTTCTGGGATTAGCCAGCTCCATGATGACCGGCTTTGAACCATTGATCATCACCCGCTTCTTCGAAGGGATCGCGCTGGCAGGTGTTCCGGGAAGCGCGTTGGCCTATCTTGCCGACGAACTGACACCGCGCGCAGTCGCCTTGGCCAGCGGTACCTATATCTCTGGAACTACGCTTGGCGGATTGTCCGGACGTCTGGTGGCCAGCTGGGTGGGGGAGCCCGCCGGATGGCGGTGGGGCGTCGCATCGGTCAGTCTGATGGCTGCCGCGGCAACGTTGTTCTTCCTGCTCAAAGCGCCGGTTGCCCAAGGTTTTGTGGCGGCCGAACAACGCGGGCTGCGTCCCATTCTGGGCAAGTTCAATCAGGCGCTGGGTGGACGCATGCCCTTGCTCTACCTTCAGGGTTTTTTGCTCATGGGCGGCTTTGTCGCCGTGTACAACTATCTTGCCTTTCGCCTGGAAGCGCCGCCCTTCCTTGTGCCTGCGTCCCTGGCCTCCTTGGTGTTTATCGCTTACCTTTCAGGGACCTGGTCCGCGGTGGCCAGTGGGCGATTGGTAGCGAAGCTGGGCCGGCGCGGCACACTCCTGCTGAGCATTGCGGTCAGTATGGCCGGACTGCTGCTGACCCTGCCCGGACACCTGATCCTGATCATCCTGGGAATGATGATCTTCACCGCCGGGTTCTTTGCAGCGCATGCGGTGGCCAGCGGCTGGGTTCCCCTGCTGGCCCCGGCCACTCGCGCGCAAGCTGCAAGCCTCTACAATCTCTTCTACTATGTGGGTTCTTCGCTCTTGGGGTGGCTCATAGGTATTCCTTTCATGCATTTTGGCTGGGCAACGGTAGTCCTATGCGTTGTGCTCCTGCAGATTCTTGCCGTCATCTTTGCTATGTTCTTGAAGCAGAAGAAGTGATCCAGCACCGCTAAATCACCACTTGGCGCGCATGCGGTACCGCTGGTCGATGAATGTTACGCATCACCTGTGAGCTGCGAAATACCTTCCTGTGACGGACAGGACAATAGCTGATGGAGTTATTTTCGATCCATCAACACGGAAGTACATCATGAGCAAAGATCTCGCCGAACCATCGGCAGCGCCAACGACCTTGGCCAAGACTTTAGGTAACTGGGACGCCCTTGCCCTGGGCTTTGGCGCAATGATCGGTTTCGGGTGGGTAGTGCTCACCGGAGGCTGGCTGGATAACGCCGGCACCATGGGCGCGGTGTGCGCAATGCTCGCCGGTGGCGCCATTATGGCCATCGTGGGCCTGACCTACGCCGAGCTCACCGCGGCTATGCCGAAGGCGGGCGGCGAGCATAATTTCATTCTGCGCGCGCTTGGCGCACGTCCCTCCTTTATCGGCTCATGGGCAATTATCGGCGGCTATGTCACCATCGTGGCTTTCGAAGCCGTGGCTTTCCCACGCACCGTTGAGTACATCTTCCCGGGCATGAGCAAGATTCCCCTGTGGACGGTTGCAGGTTTCGAAGTAAACCTCACCTGGGCCTTGGTGGGTGTTGCCGCAGGCGTGCTGGTGACCTGGATTAACGTGCGCGGGGTTAAGCAGGCTGGTGTGGTGCAGACCTTCACCGTGCTTTTCCTCCTTCTGGTGGGTTTGCTGATGATCTTCGGTTCGGTCACCAGCGGTTCGGTGCAGAATATGGAACCATTCTTCACCCCGGGCATGGGCGGGTTCTTCGCGGTGCTCGTTGCCGTTCCGTTCTTGTTCATCGGCTTCGACGTGATCCCGCAGTCCGCCGAAGAAGTGAAAATCCCGGCCAAGCAGATTGGCAAGCTGGTCGTGGTCTCCGTCGTCCTGGCCACCCTCTGGTACGTGATGGTGGTGCTGACCACCGCCTCGGCCATGCCGGCAGCCGAGTTGGCTAACGCGGATATCGCCACGGCTGATGCCTTTGGTGCGCTGTTCAACTCGGATGTCATGGCGAAAATTCTCATTGCCGGCGGACTGGCAGGCATCTTGACCTCATGGAATTCACTGTTGCTCGGAGCTTCCCGACTGGTATTCTCCATGGCCCGCGGTGGCATGCTCCCGGCTTGGTTCGGCAAGCTGCACCCGAAGTACCAGACTCCAGCTAACGCGCTGTACTTCATCGGTGGCATTTCGGTGCTTGCCCCGTTCTTCGGCGCAGAAATGCTTGGCTGGCTGGTTGATTCCGGCGCACCGAGCATCATCATTGCCTACTTCCTGGTCTCGGTGACCTTCCTGATTCTGCGACGCCGCGAACCGGCAATGGACCGTCCGTTGCGCGTAGCCGGCAAGGGCCGCGGTGGAGAAGTCATCGGGTATGCCTCGGTCATCCTGACAGCTGCCCTGTTCTTGTTGTACATGCCGGGTATGCCTGCCTCATTGAGCTGGGAGCCGTGGCTGATTTTCGCGGCGTGGTGGGTTCTCGGAGCGGTGTTCTTCGTCAAGGTTCCGGGCGGCATCAAGCCGGGACCGGGCGCGGATGAAGAGGTTATTGCGCGGGTAAGAGCGCGCAAGCGCTGATTCTCTTCACGTTTCCAGAGGCCTGAGGCTTGCCCGAAAAATGGGTTGCCTCAGGCCTCTTTCGTGTCTCAAATTCCGATATTTCTTCAAAGTCTGAAATTTCGGACAATTCGAGAGGTCTGGGTCACATGGCGGGGCAGGTTTCGGGTCTGATTAGATCTTGACCGAGGAAGTGCAATGCTTCCGCCGCCAAAGAGAATATAGGTACGCCATGACATCGCAGTCAATGACGACCCGGCCCGCGAGAGCCTCGCATGTCGCTAAATTTGTCGTCTTCAGCCTGATCGGCATCGCGATGTTCTTCATCCCGATTACCTTGAACGGCACCAGCACGATCCCGCTGGATCATCTAGTGACTTTCATTCGCAAGGCAATGGGTCCCGCGGTACCTTTCTATATCCTGATTCTGCTGCTCGCCGGAACCGTCATGCCTTTTGTCACCGGCGGGTGGAAAGCCTCAAAGCTTCGGATGGTCTTCGCCTTCGCTAATGTGGTGGGACTTGCAGTGGGCGCGGTCTTGATCTTTGGAGGGGGACCGGCATGGCTGACCGAAGACAGCATGGGCCCTTTTTTGCTCAATAAACTAGTGATTCCCGTAGGGCTGATCGTTCCGGTTGGCGCCGTGTTCCTGGCGCTTCTGGTCGGTTATGGCCTGATGGAATTCTTGGGCATCTTCTGCCAGCCGGTGATGCGCCCACTATGGCGCACCCCGGGACGTTCGGCAGTGGACGCGGTGGCTTCCTTTGTCGGCAGTTATTCATTAGGGCTGCTGATCACCGACAGGATGTATCGCGGAGGCCGGTACACCGGACGCGAAGCGGCAATTATTGCCACCGGCTTCTCCACGGTGTCCGCAAGTTTCATGGTGATTGTGGCCAAGGCACTGGATTTGATGGAGTACTGGAGCCTGTACTTCTGGCTGGCGTTGGTTGTCACCTTCGCAGTCACGGCTATCACCGTGCGCATCCCACCACTGAGCCGGATCAAGGATGAAACTTACCTGGGGGTGGAACACCACGCCGAAGAAAAGGTCACCGGCCGACGTGCAGCGACCGCATGGAACGAAGCGCTGCTGGCAGTACAGCGTGCGCCGAGCTTCGCGAAGAATATGCGCGACAATATCTGGGACGGACTGAAGATGGCCATGGCCATTCTCCCCTCCATCCTTTCAGTGGGTCTAGCCGGACTGCTGCTGGCCAAATACACTCCCGTCTTCGACTGGTTAGGCTACCTCTTTGCGCCTTTTGCCTGGGTCGTCGGGCTGGAAGATCCACTGCTGGTCGGCAAGGCATCAGCCACCGGCATCGCCGAGATGTTCCTGCCTGCCACGCTGGCCGCCGGGCATGAATCACTTGAACTGCGCATGGTTGTCGCCATTATCTGTGTCTCGGCGATTATCTTCTTCTCTGCGCTGGTCCCTTGCTTGCTGGCAACCAGTATCCCGCTGCGCCTGCGCGATATGGTCATCATCTGGTTCATCCGCGTCGCATTGACGATTCTGATCGCTACACCGCTGGTTCGCCTGCTGCTGTAGCTCAGGTTAATGAATCGTTGCTGCCGCTGGCCCAAGCCGCGTAGCGTGCGGCCGAGAACGCTACGATCTCGCCCGCACGCTCGGGGACCACGGTGGCGAAGTTATTGTAGAGACGCTCAAAGCGCAGGGATGCCAGCTGTGCGGCAATTCGCCGCACTACCGGCCCCGATAGCTGAATCCGGTTGGGGTAGCTGCGCAAGAAGGTGACGTTTCCATCTGCTACCGGAAAGATTCCGTCTCCGGCCAGCAGGACTCCTTGCGCGCCGGCTCCAGCTTTCCACAGCGCTACGGTACTTCCGGGGAAGTGCCCGCCAATCTGTTCCAGGCGGATTCCGTCAATTGGTTCAAAGGGTTCTGACCAAATCTTCACATTGGCACTGCTGCGTTGGACCCAGTTTTGATCTGCGGCTGCGACATAGATGGGAGCGTCGCCGAACGCGCTGCTGTAGGCAGATTGCACCCCGTACATATGCGGATGGCTTGCCACAATCCCTTGGATACCGCCGCGCTTGCCGATCACCTCGAAGGCATGCTGATCCAATATCCCCGGAACGTCAAAGAGCAGATTTCCCGCCTTGGTCTGCACTAGCAAGGCACTTTGACCGATTCCAATGTTCGCAGCGGTCAACGAGGTCAGACCGGGCTCAAGCTCGCGGAATTCTACGCGGTGGCCGGCTTCCAGCAATTCGGTGCGGTNNTGAGTCCAGCGTTGCAGACCATCCGGAACAAACTGCCGTTCATCAACGCAGATGGGACAGAAATCTGGTGTTTGGGCCGAAGGATCAAACTCCACGGCACAGGCGGAGCACTGCCAATCGATCAGTTGCATACTTCTACTTCCAAAAGCTAGGGCGCAGGGGTGTCCCAGCCTAACTTGATCTGTGGTGCCTGCACAGGGTTAGAAGAGCATCCAGCCGATGAGCGCACTGGCAATCACAGGTAGCCAGGGTGCCAGTTTCCACGAGTGCAAAGCGACAAATCCTGCGGTGGCCAGCACCAAGGTGGGAATAGTCGCGGCGCCCTGCACAAACACCGGGGAGTAGAGCGCGGCTGCCAGAAGCCCCACCACCGCAGCATTAACTCCCATCAGTGCCCGCCGCGCGACGTTTGAATGCCGCAAGCGCTGCCAGAACGGAAGGGCCGCAGCAATGAGCAGGGCAGAGGGGAGGAAAATTGCCA
>DNHA01000173.1:5554-6116 GCA_003486025.1 Micrococcaceae bacterium
GAAAATTGCCACCAGTGCAATCGCGGCACCGAGAATTCCGGAGGGGCCTGCTTGAAAGACCATCCCCAGGTAGGCCGCGAAGGTGAATAAGGGTCCGGGGACCGCTTGAGCTGCCGCGTAGCCGGCCAGAAAAGCATCATGGTCAACGAGTCCGGTGCTTACCGTCTGTGCTTCGAGCATCGGCAAGACTACGTGTCCACCGCCGAAGACAAGAGCGCCGGTGCTGTAGAAGATTTCAAACAAGTTCAGTGACCCGTGATCAAAAACCGCTGCTGCTACCGGCAGGCCGAGCAGCAGAAAGAGAAAAATGGCCAGGTAAATCAAGGCACTGCGCTGCGAATGCCGAGCGAAGCTGAACTCAGTTTGTTCTGCCGGTGGTGCGTGGCCGCGTAACCAGAGCAGCCCAATGAGTCCGGCTCCCAAAATCACCGCAACCTGGATCATGGGCGACGGGAAGAGGAGTACCAACGCCATGGCCGCCACAGCTAGTGTGGCCCGTGGTGCATCAGGTGCCAGCGTTTTGGCCATGCCCAATACTGCATGGGCCACCACCGCCACGGTG
>DNHA01000290.1 GCA_003486025.1 Micrococcaceae bacterium
TGGCAGTTGCGTGCCCTATTCCCCACGCCGCTTGGAAAGCAGTTGCGCACGGGTACCGGCGCGCACATGGAGCATATTGTCCTGATTCCGGGCATCTGGGAAAGCTGGAAGTTCATGCTTCCACTGGCCCGGTATCTGCATCAGGCAGGGCATTCGGTGCATGTGGTTCCAAGTTTGGGCTACAACCGGGGGACGGTACCGCAGATGTCTGAAGTCGTTGCGGAGTATCTGGCCGAGGCGAACCTGCATGAGGTGGTTCTCATTGCGCACAGCAAAGGCGGGCTCATCGGCAAACACTTGATGGCAGCCTCAACACAGGGGTACCGGGTCAACCGGATGATCGCTATCAGCACCCCATTTTCCGGGTCTGGGTATGCCCGCTACGCACCTATTCGCAGCTTGCGGGCCCTATCCCCCAATGACACCGGAGTGCTGAAACTGGCCGCTAACTTGAGCGTGAATGCCCGGATCATTTCCATCTTCAGTAGCTTTGACCCGCATATTCCCGGCGGTTGCGAGCTTGCCGGGGCCACTAATATCAAACTCGAGACCATGGGCCACTTCCGTTTACTCAATGATCAGCGTCTGTTGCAGGCAGTGCGCGAGCATTTGAGTCCGGCCAACTCTGCGTAGAGCCGGCACAGTCTTCCTTCGCTCAGCTCTGGATGCCGTCCTTCACTACGGATTTGCGATCCTGAATAGAACGAATGAGAACCGACCGGGGTGGACGCACAGTTCAAAACAGGGGCCGAAGCAGTGGCCAGAAATTGAGCCGGAACGAACGAACTATAGCGTTCACAGTGCGCGCCTCGCAGCCGATCAATTCCCTGGCTACGAGGTGCCCGCCTAATAAGTGCGGCTGAAGCCGCGTGGCCGGCAGAATGAGGACACCGCCGAACCAACCGGCTGCGCGTGATGCCTGAATCGGGCAGGCACGGTGCAGTATCTATACTCGATACCCTCTTACCAGCGCACCGCACAGATCCTCCGCTTGCGCTTCGACTTCGACTTCGACTTCGGCTTCGACTTCGACTTCGAAGACGATCATCCTCACACCTTGCGTGGGATTGGGGACTTGGCCCGAGTCACCCGAGAAAGAATCCGGCAACTCCAGAAGCTGGGCCGTGCGGCGCTGCGTTACACGGCAGCCACCGGTCAGATGGAAATTGGCCACGAACTATGGTCGCGGACGGCAATCTACGATGAACTTCATCAGTGACGTAGCGTTAGCCCAATGCGATCAGCGGATTTGTGGCCGTGCTCATCGTCGGGTCCAGTTCACCAGAGGCAATCCTAGTGACAGTTGAAGGCGAAAGCCCTGCGCGCCTAGCTACCGCACTCTTGGATAGTCCAGACTCATTGACTAGCCGCACTAACGATTCCATAAATCCAGTCTATTCGTTGCACATGCGCAACGATGAAAAAGTTATTGCACATACGCAACAGCATGACCGGAGTCCAGAAGATGGCAGTTCTACTCGCTAAAAATTCCGCTCACCCACCAGGCGTATCCGACACTTCTGCCACTGAGGACCACGCGAGGTGTTGCGTCCAGGTGCATATTGGAAGGCCGTGCGGGTATTGCTCTCTCAGCTGCCTGACTGCTTCATTTCAGCAGCCTTGCTTCCTCAAGTTCGTCCCGACCTCGAATAGCACAATTCCAACCGTGGAGTTGGGAGTATGGCAAACGGGAATTCGTAATGCCTGCTTTTTGAGCAGAGTCAGCCATAAACCCCCTGAAAAAATTTTCATAGGAGTTGGAACCAACGACGAATCCGTCACACCCCACCTCCGCATGCAACCAGTCATTACTGACGCCCGATCACCAATGGCCGTTGAATCCTCCGCTGTTGGCACTTGGCTCTGTGGGGCATGCAGGGAGACAAGGTACACGTTTCCCGAACGTTCTCCGTGAGTTTTGCCAAGGCCTTGAGACCTGCTGTTGCCTGTCCTAGCGTGAGTGATCCGAGCAGTTCCATGCATCGAACAGGAGGATCCCTGATGACTACACCCGAATCCGCTTCCCCCGACAACGAGGCACAGCTTTCGCTGGATAACCCGGTAACCCGCCACCCGAAGATTTCACCGCCCAAGCAGGATCAGCCTGAACCCGGGCTAGACGCAAAACTTGAACCGACCGCAGACCATGGTGAAACCTCCTACGTCGGCACCGGCCGGCTCAAGGGCCGCAAGGCTTTGATCACCGGTGGTGATTCTGGTATCGGCGCCGCAGTGGCCATCGCCTTTGCCCGTGAGGGAGCCGATGTTGCCATCGCCTACCTTCCAGCCGAGGCGGAAGATGCCGCGAAGATCATTTCATTGATCGAAGCCGAAGGACGTGTGGGAATTGGATTGCCCGGCGATCTGCTCGATGAAGATTACCGCAATTCACTGGCCGATATGGTTGCCGAAAAACTTGGCGGACTGGATATCCTGGTCAACAACGCAGGCAAGCAAATTGCGATTGAAAAGCTGGAAGATCTCAGCGATAAGCAGGTTCTGGAAACGTTCCAGATCAATATCCTGGCGATGTACACCATCACGCGCGCGGCGCTCAAGCATTTACCCGACGGCGCNNAGCATCATCAACACGACCTCCGTGCAGGCCTATGATCCTTCGCCGACATTGCTGGACTATGCCTCGACCAAGGCTGCCATTAACGCATTCACCAAAGGACTCGCGGTCCAACTGGCTCCGCGTGGCATCCGGGTCAACGGCGTAGCACCCGGACCGATCTGGACTCCCCTGCAGGTTTCCGATGGCCAGCCGAAAGACAAACTGCCCAAGTTCGGCCACAA
>DNHA01000189.1 GCA_003486025.1 Micrococcaceae bacterium
CGCCGTGGGTCGCTGGGCCACAGGATCACGATGAGCAAGGCCAGCAGCGAGCCGGTCATCGCGTCAATGGAACGGGCAAAAGGTCCGTCGGCACTAATCGGCAGCAAAACAACAAGCGCCGACTGCATGCCGAGTTGAGTCGAGAAAATTGCGCCAGAATCCAGATAGCGGGCTACCACCAGAGACAGCGACATCACCGCGGCTGCCTGCCAAATGCCCTGCCCCCACCAGTGCATCAGCACGTCTCCCAGCGCTACGCCCAGGGTGCAGCCCAGTGCGACCTCTGCGGTGCGCCGGGTGGTGGTGGCCGATCCGAAGCCCAGCGATACCAGCGCGCTGGTGGCGGCGAAGATCGGGTCGGTATGTCCCCAGATGGCCGAAGCGATCCAGAATGCGCCGATTGCGCCCAGCGTCATGCGCGAGATGCGCGGCAGTGAGTTCCGGGTGCGCACCAGTCCGGAGCGGTTGCGTTGGCTCAGAAACTTCCACGCGCGGTGTGCTATTCCTGCTTGGGGCATGCCACTAGTGTTCCATGCCACGCCGCAAGAGGGCGCCTCGCGTCGGCGATGTTGCGCCGGCTGGTGATGAAAGCGCGCAAAAACAGCAGGAATAAACCAGGTGATCGAGCTCACGCCAGATTGTGCGGGTTGTTAACCTTCCGTTCACCTTGGCTGGGTGATCTGGTTACCTAGGGCGTTTAACGTCGTATACGAAGCGTGGCAGATGTCCGCTGTTGGTCCCACTCAGATCACCTAAAAATGGGGAGTATTACTCGTGAAACTCAATCGTTTTGGCAGCGCTGCTGCAGTCTCTTCCGTCGCCGCGCTCGCATTGACCGCCTGCGGATCAGATAACCCAACCGCAGCCGCTGGCTCGGAGTCGGCCAGCAGCTCGGCTGCATCCGGCGTGACCGGCACGCTGACCGGCATTGGCGCTTCCAGCCAGAACTCGGCCATGGAAGCCTGGATTACCGGCTTCAAGGCCGAAAACGCGGACGCCAACGTGCAGTACTCGCCAGATGGTTCGGGAGCTGGCCGCGAAGCATTCCTGGCAGGCGGCGCACAGTTCGCCGGTTCGGACGCTTACCTGAAGCCAGAAGAAGCCACCAAGGCCAAGGAAGTTTGCGGCCCAGAGGGCGCGTTCAACATTCCTGCCTACGTCTCGCCGATCGCGATCGCTTTCAACCTTGAAGGCGTCGAAGAGATCAACATGGACGCAGCAACCATCGCCAAGGTGTTCAAGAAGGAAATCACCAAGTGGAACGATGAGGCTATCGCCAGCCAGAACCCAGACGTTGAACTGCCGGACACCGCAATCACCGTGGTGCACCGCAACGATGAGTCAGGCACCACCGAGAACTTCGTTGAATACCTGAAGGCCGCCGCGGGCGAGGTCTGGAACTACGATGTTTCCGGCGACTGGCCAAGCGACATCCAGTCGGAGAACGCCAAGGGCACCTCCGGCGTGGTCTCCACCACCACCTCCACCGACGGCGCCATCACCTACGCTGACTTCTCCGCAGTGGGCAAGCTGTCCACCGTGAACGTCAAGGTCGGCGAGGAATACACCAAGATCTCGGCCGAGGCAGCAGCCAAGGCACTGGAGACCGCAACCCCGGTCAAGGGTGCAGCCGAGAACGATCTGGCACTGGACCTTGAGCGTGACACCACCGAGGCCGGCACCTACCCGATCGTGCTGGTTTCGTACCACATCTACTGCAGCTCCTACAAGGATCAGGCAACCGTTGACCTGGTCAAGGCCTTCGGCAACTACGTCATCTCCGACGCAGGCCAGAAGACCGCGCAGGATTCTGCCGGCAACGCCCCGATCTCGGCCGCAATTTCCCAGAAGGCTGCCAAGTCGATCGACGGCATCACCGTAGCCAAGTAGTATCCAAGCATGACCGCGTGGGCGGATCGCTTTGATCCGCCCGCGCAAAACCCCTCCACCCCCACGACCTCGCAGTCGTAACCCCCTCCTTGCAAAGGCTCCTGCCATGACTACTAATGCTTTGAAGAGCAAGTCATCGACCTCGGGTCAAGCGGGCGACAAGATCTTCTCCGGCACCGCTTTGGCTGCCGGTGTGCTGATCCTCGTCACGCTGTTCGCCGTAGCGATCTTCTTGCTCATCCAGGCCCTGCCGACGTTTGTCGCCGACCCGGCCGACATTTCCGGCGGGGAAGGTTTCTTCGCCTACATCTGGCCGATTGTTATCGGCACCGTGATCGCTGCGGCCATCGCCCTGCTGATTGCCACCCCGATCGGTATCGGTGTGGCGCTGTTTATTTCGCACTTTGCGCCACGCAAGGTCGCCGGCCCGCTGGGCTACGTCATCGACCTGCTCGCGGCGATCCCCTCGGTGATCTACGGCGCGTGGGGTTATATGGTGCTCGCCCCGGCACTGGTTCCCATCTTCGAATGGCTGGCAGCAAACCTGGGCTTCATCCCGATCTTCGCCGGTCCTGCCTCGCAGACCGGTAAAACCATGCTTACCGCAGGCATTGTGCTCGCGGTGATGGTCTTGCCGATCATCACCTCGCTGAGCCGTGAAATTTTCCTGCAGACTCCCAAGCTCCATGAGGAAGCCGCGCTGGCATTGGGCGCTACGCGCTGGGAAATGATCGCCATGGCGGTAATCCCCTTCGCGCGTCC
>DNHA01000002.1 GCA_003486025.1 Micrococcaceae bacterium
GGTGATCGATACCGGCATTGGAATCCTTCAGTTGCGTGCCGAGCAGCTATTTACCGTGCTGCCGCACCACCTGCTGCGGCGTTTCCTTGACAGCGATACCGGACGGAAAGCCGCCGCGTTGCTCAAGGCCGGCAAAGTGTCCAACCCGCTGAAATTCAAGGAAGAGAAGCATCCGCGCCGGAGGCTCTACCTGTTGCTCAATGCGGTCAACCATTACCGCAAGTACAAGAAGTTCCCGCCGCGTAGCTTGTAGCAGCTGCGCCAGCTCAGCTCTCAGCCTAGGCTTCGTGCCTAGGTTGAGCTGCTTAACGCGTTCTCGCGTTTGCGTGCGTAGGCGCGTGCGGCGCGTACCCGGTCTCCGCAACGGGTGGAGCACCATTGGCGTCGTCCGTGGGTCCGGAGCATGAACCTTTGGCAGGGTTCGGCCTCGCATTGCGTCAATAACGCAGCCTCTTCAGAAGATAAGAGGGCCGCGGCGTCTTCGGCGATCACGGACATTGCGTGTTCCACAAGGCGGGTCACTGGATGGTCGGTTGATCGATAGAACCCGATGCCGGGGGAGTAGTGCAACAGCGGAGTTTGCGGTGCCGCCGTCAGTGCGTGGTTTACCCGGTCCACGATCTGCTGATCAAAAGGCTGACCCGCCGCACAAATGGAAAAGGCTTCACGTAGGTCCGAGCGCAACCCACTGAGCTTGTTCTGGCAGTAGGACAGCAGGGCTGCCTCTTCGTCGACCAGTCCGCGCTCAATCAGCCAGGTCGTGGTCGCTTCGGGTGAATCCAGCTCGTCGGCAATCTTCCCGCCGGGCAGGTGGATCCTGCTGTTGACCAGATCGATACTTAGATGCGATTCGGTGCCGGGGGCGGGTGGTAAAAATGCTTCAGACATACTTCTCATGGTACCAGTAGATTTTTATCGTGAGAAAGTGTTATCGTCCAATCACGCTATAAGTTATTTTTATCCGTGAGAAAAAGAGGTTTCTTTTGCACCCTGCACCAAAATTCGGATCCGCACCATTTGCGCTCAACGCCCATACCGGCGGCAGCGTAGGAGTGGGCCAGACAGTCCAAGACGGCTTGGCTTCGATGATCAAGCTTGCACGCAAAGCCGACGAGCTGGGATACCACCGCTTCTGGATGTCAGAGCACCACGCGATGCCAGGACTGGCGGTGTCTTCACCTCCGCTGATGCTCGCCCGGCTGACCGCGGAAACTAAGCGAATACGTCTAGGCGCAGGAGGGGTGATGCTTCCGAACCACGCACCTTTGGTCATTGCGGAACAATTCGGCACGCTGGATGCGCTCGCCCCGGGGCGTATCGATCTGGGACTTGGCCGTGCACCGGGCACCGACCATGCCACCGCCGCCGCGCTTCGCCGCGGAGAGGGGGCGAATGAAAACTTCGCCCAGCAGGTTGCCGAACTGATGGGTTTCATGAACGACGACTTTCCTGAGGGCCATCACTACAGCACCGTCCATGCGGTGCCAGGTCCATGGCAGGCGAAAGAAAACCGTGTCCAGGCGCCGCAGGTGGCTCCCGAGCTGTGGATGCTCGGATCCTCACCGTATTCGGCGCAGCTCGCGGCAAAGCTCGGCCGCCCCTACGCCTTCGCCTTGCAATTCGGCGATGCGGACATCAGTACTGCTATGCGAATCTACCGGGACAATTTCGTGCCCTCCGAAGTGCTCGACGCGCCTTATGCCATGGTCAGCGTCAGCGCGGTAGCCAATGAAGATGCTGCTGAGGCCAAGCGCCAGACCTCCAGCGCAGCCATGGCCATGCTGCGCATGTTCAAGCGTGAATCCTATAAGCTGCTTCCACCGGACGAGGTCGCGGCTTTCGACGGAACGCTCAACGAAAAGTCTGTCATCGACATGTACACCGAACGTGCATTCACCGGCACGGCAGCCACCGTGGCTGGCCGGCTTGAAAAGCTCCAAGAGCAAACCGGGGTCGACGAAGTCATGCTTGTCGTCGGAACCTACTCGCCAGAGGCCGAGATCAGCACCCTGGAGCTGCTGGCAAAGCACTACGGCGCTTAATCAGCTTGCCCCAACGCACTTGCTTTACCCAACAGCAATAAGGAGAACACCATGACCAACCCACGCCGTGCCCTCATCGTCATCGACGTACAGCAGGAATATTTTGAAGGCCTGCTGAAAATTCAATACCCGCCACGGCAGCAGTCGCTAGCACGTACCGCCCAGGCGATCGATGCGGCGCAGCAGGCCGGAATCCCGGTGTACATCGTGCAGCACCAAATGCCTGCACAAGCCCCGGTCTTTGCCGACGGCTCCGACACCTTCAAGCTGCACCCCGAAATTGCGCAGCGCGCAGAGCAAGCCACACAGGTGTTCACCAAGGTATATGCCAGCGTCTTCGCTGGAACGGATTTGGAAGCGTGGCTGCGTGAAAGCAATATCGACACGATCACGCTCACCGGTTTCATGACCAACAACTGCGTCATCGGTTCGGTGGCTGCCGCCGAACCACTGGGTTTCAGTGTCGAGGTGCTCTCCGATGCCACCGGCGCCATCGACATTGCCAATGAAGCAGGGTCCGCCAGTGCACAGCAGGTCCACGAAACCCTGATGGCTTTGCTGCATTCGAACTGGGCCGCGGTATCGACCACTGACCAGTGGACGAGCGCGCTGAACTCCGGCTCGGCCCTTGCCGGCAGCAACCTCATCGTTTCTGCAGCGCAGGGACACGAACAGCACCAGAAGTAGTCATTGCGCGCGGTGGTCATCAAGGGACGCTTCGGTGAAGTTGCTGGCTAGGATGACTTCATGGATCCTAAACACCCGGCACTGCCTAGGGGCTTTAGCGCGTTGCTGCTCATTGCCATGATTCTTGCGGCAGTAAATTTGCGCCCAGCAGTCACCTCGCTGGGCGCATTGCTGGATCCGGTCATTGAAGACTTGTCAATGAATGGGTTCATCGCCGGGATCATCACCGGGGTGCCGCCCTTGTGCTTCGCCATCCTTGGCCCGCTGGCCCCGCGCCTTGCCGGCAAGCGTGGACCCGAGCTAGTGGTGGTTGGGGCAATGCTTGCAATTCTCTGCGGCTTGGCCCTGCGCTCGGTGGCACCGAATACGTGGGTATTCTTCATCTTCACCGCACTGGC
>DNHA01000326.1 GCA_003486025.1 Micrococcaceae bacterium
CGGCTACCGCCGCCTTGGTGCTCGTCATGTACGTGGCAGATCACCCAAGTTTTGCACCTCGCACCGAACGCCAGACGGTAACTTTAGAGAAGGCTTATGCGCAGAAGCCAGATCTGGTAGCTGCGCTAGAAGATCTGCTCAACGCGAAGGTGCTGCGCACCGTGGTTGTTGAGCTGGACATGGTCCGTGACCTGACCATTGTGGATGTCCGCTTCCGGACCAATAAGCACAGCAAACCGCAGCAGCAGGTAGTGCTCGGTGGCACGTACGAGCTAGCAAAAGCCTCACCAGCTTCGGCAACTGAGGCTAAACAGGAGTCGTGGTCTAAATGACCGCGCAAGCGATGACTTCGCTATCGCGTGAGGCTTTAGAAGATGCTGTCGTAGATCGAGCATCCATCGGACTAGCCGAGGTGATCTCGGAAGCCGCATTGCAAACTCGGGTGGACCGTAAATTCTTGCTGACGCCAGAAGAGTTCACCGCATTGTCTGAACGGCTGGGGGACCAGTTTAAAATCATGGAAATCGATGGACTGCGAACCTTTCGTTATGAGTCTGTGTACTTCGATACCGAGGATTTTGAACAGTATCGTGCCCACCGCCAAGGACGTCGCAGACGCTACAAGGTCCGCTCCCGCACATACGCGGATACCGGACTGTCGATGTTTGAAATTAAAACTAAAGGACTCCGTGGTGCAACGGTGAAACACCGTGTGGAACAAGCACCTGAGCAAGCCGGTGAACTCAGCGAAGAGAATCGTGAATTCCTTGACCAGATATTGGCCAGCGAATATGGCGAAGAAGCGCCATCGTTGTCAGCGGTCCTTGATAGCACCTACACCCGAGCGACATTCGTGAATCCCATTGACGGTGAACGAGTCACCTGCGACGTGGAATTGAACTACGCAAACGATGAGAAGCAGATTGCAGGACCGGATCTGATAGTGGTGGAAACCAAATCCGCAGACGGCCGTGGGGTCTCCGACCGGGCGCTTGCTGAACTCGGTATTCGTGAGGTCAGCATGTCCAAGTACTGTATCGGGATTGCATTGCTACATCCTCAGCTCCCAGCCAACCGCTGGAGCCGACTCTTGGCTCAACGCTTCGGAACTCGCCGTGGCCCGGTGTCACATCCGCCGCGCTCCCGGTCGATGGTCCGTAGCTAGAACTTCTAAGCACGCATTTCCCCGAGAACATCTTGGGGAAATGCGTGCTTAACGCGCACTAGCTAGGCGATAGCCCACACCTCGAACGGTTTCGAAGCGCTCCCCGCCAAGCTTGTTTCGTAGGTAGCGCACATACACGTCCACCACATTTGAGCCGGGATCAAAGTCGTAACCCCACACTCTGGAGAGTAGTTGTTCGCGGCTGAGCACCTGCCCCGGATTGCGCAGGAACGCTTCGGCCAGCGCGAATTCGCGGGCTGAGAGTTCAATTTCCTTTTCTGCCACGAGTACCCGGCGTCGCAACAAATCCATTTCCAGATCCTCGTGACTGAGTACCGACGTTTCGCTCGCGTTATCTTCTGTGCGCAGACGTAACCTCACGCGGGCTAGTAATTCGTCAAAATGGAAAGGCTTGGCCATATAGTCATCGGCGCCATTTTGCAGTCCGGTGACGGTGTCTTCAACGCTGCCTCGGGCGGTCAAAATGATAACTGGTGAATCAATATGTGCCGCACGCATTCGTCGGAGCACCGAGAAACCGTCTTCATCGGGTAGCCCAAGATCCAAGATGATCAGCTCAAAGTCGCCTTCGAGGGCCAAATCAAATCCGTCACGCCCGGTACCGGCCACTGCAGAAGTCAGTCCCGCTGCGCGCAGACCCTTGGCAACAAATGAACTAATGCGTGGCTCATCTTCAATGATCAGGATACGGCTCATACTTCGGTACCTCGTTTTGTCAGTGGGATATCGATATAGAAAGTGGAGCCTTTCCCTGGCTCAGCATCTACCCAGAGGCTACCGCCATGGGCCGTGGCTATGGCTGAAACAATGTTCAACCCCAGACCGGAACCATCCGAGCGCACCGAGTTCTTTCCGCGGCCGAAGCGCTCAAAGATACGTTCGATATCTTCGGGTTCGATACCTACGCCGTTATCCGAGACCCACCACCGCAACACCGTCTGCCCGTGTCCGTCTCTCAGAATTTCATTGCCCAAACCGATGCGGGTGCCGGCTGAGGAAAACTTCACGGCGTTAGCGCAGAGCTGCAGCATTGCCTGGGTAATGCGCGACTGGTCGAGGGCGACGGTAGATTCGCAGCGGTAATCGACGCGCCAGTGCCGGTCACCTAAACCGCGGGCCTTGTCCAAAATCTCATCGAGCAAAGCGCCGACCTCCGTCGGTGCTGGCTGGATGAAGTCAGTCCGGTTTGATTTAGCGAGCATGACCAGGTCGTTAATGAGCAGGGACATGCGACTCATCTCATCCAAGGCAATCTCTTTGCTCTGCACGACGTCTTCTGGATCATTTTCATCCATTAATTCAAGATGTCCACTGACGATAGTTACCGGCGTACGTAGTTCATGTCCAACATCGTCCAGAAGCTGTCGTTGTGACTTGAGCGAGTCTTCTAAACGGTCGAGCATCTCATTGATGGTCACCGTCAACTCGGCAAATTCGTCGTTTCCAGTGACTTCAATACGCCGAGACAGGTCACTTTCCGAGATCTGGTGTGCGGTAGTTTGCAGCCGCCGGATCGGTTCCAATGTCCGGTTGACGACCAGCCAAGAGGCGCCCGCCGCCAGCGCCATGACGAGGAACCCAACGGCCGAAAATATCGAGATATTACGGTCATTGGCGCGTGCCTCGGCATGATAATCGTAGGCGAGGACAAAGGCGCTTGAGTTAGGGTCTTCCGGAAGCTGCACGGGAACAACCACTGCCCGGTAGGTAGTGATTTCGGTGGTAACGGTGCCTAGGTGGATATGGCTATCTGTTTTGCTCTGTTGTGCCCACTGGAGAAATTCAGGGTCATCTTCAAGCCTTAATTCCACCACTTCGGGTGCGGTCCAGCGGACGTCGCCATCGGCTAATCCCAGCATGCCTTGATGCCGGGAAGGCAAGGTGCGTTGCATGGCGGTGTAGAGCAGGTCTTCGGCTTTTTCAAAGCGCTTCAGCGTTCGTGGATCCACCCCGGTATCGGTGAGCACCCCAAACTCCTGCACGGTGCGTGATAACGAGTCATCGATTCGTTCGTTCAATTCATGACGTTGAACCGCGAAACT